>CAYJDK010000093.1:3114-7849 GCA_964368905.1 uncultured Bacteroides sp. | reverse complement strand
ATAAATATTGCGTTATAAACAAGTTTATATACTTTAAAATTTGTTACATAAATAGACAGTATTTTACCTTTAAAAAGTGTTAATATATACATATTAAAAGGTGCGGTTTGTCTTAAATTATAATAAAAGCCGCTGTGTCTTTAAGCGGCACAGCGGCTTTTATTATAATTTAGGGTATAACTTTATTATTCAATATTTAAATTTTAAATGTATTTATTATACATTTAACTTTTTGTTAAACAAAACTAACTTTAAAATAATAATAATTTACACGTGTTTACTTAATATATTAATCTAAAAAAGCGCAATATATTTTGTTTTACTTTAGTTTATTAACAAAATGTAGTGTTTGTAAAAAAATTGCACAATGGTGTTGTATGTTTGCACAAAATATGGTAAAATAGTTTGAATTACTATAATTAATAAAGTATATATTAAATTTTTTTATTAATAGGTTGAAACAGGAATTATTTTCTTGCAAAACTAAAGAGGAGGCTGGGGTTGCAGTACTATTCTTATGTGGCTCGCAACGTTGAAGGCAAAATTGTAAAAGGCAATTTAGAAGCTGCCGATCTTAGCGAGTTTTTTAAAAATATTGATGACCGGAAATTAACTTGCATTGAGTATGAGGAAACAGACAGTGCACCTACAGAAAATGTAAGAACAATTGCAAAACTTAACAGCAAAGAATTAATTTTGTTTTGTAAAAAAATGGGCACAATGATTGGTGCGGGTATGAGTATTACAAATAGTCTTGATGTTTTAATTGAGGCTTCGACAAATAAAAGGTATGCTGATATTTACCGAAATATATACGAGGAAGTGCGTGGTGGTGTATCACTGTCACGAGCAATGACTAACCAAGGGCGCTCTTTTCCTCACTTGCTTTGTTATATGGTTGAAAGCGGCGAGGAAAGCGGTAACATAGAGGGGATATTCCTTAGAATGTCTGATTACTATGATAAACAGCTTAAAACAGCACGAAAAGTAAATAGTGCCTCGGCGTATCCAAAATTATTATTGTTTGTGTCTGTTTTCGTTGTAATTGCACTTTTTGGTTTTGTTTTACCTGATTTGTTTGTTATGTTTGATGGCATGGATATACCGCCGTTAACACAATTTATGATTAGTTTTTCTGATTTTGTAACTAATTTTTGGTTTGTTATTATATTTGCTTTGGCAATAGGTTACGTGCTATTAACTTCGGTGTTAAAAATACCAAAAGTTAAACGCGTGTTTGACGAAATGAAAATTAAAACACCACTAATTGGCAAATTGCTTAATATGATTTACTCAGGGCGTTTTAGTGCTACACTTGCAATGCTTTATGCGTCCGGTTTACCATTGCTTGAAACATTAAGGCTTTCTACAAATGTTATAAACAATGCTTATTTGGAAGAAAAACTTACATTAGCAACAGATGCAATTGGTTCAGGAACACCTCTTTCACAAGCGATTGGTGACCTTGAAGTGTTTGATAAAATGTTACCTAATATGATTGCAATAGGTGAAGAAACAGGCGATTTAGACGGCATGTTAAACACAACAGCCGAATATTTTGAGGGTGAGTCTGACACTGCAATAGAATCACTTTTGTCAATACTTGGGCCGGCACTTTTAATTGTATTGGCTATAATTATTGCACTTATACTAATTTCGGTTTTAGTTCCGATATATAATGGTTATGACACAATTGCCGCAGGGTAAATAAGGTGTTAAGATAGGAGTTTGCTTTGATTTGTATAAATTTTTCCGGTGACTACATTGATGTAGTAGTTACCACAGGATCTAAAAAGAATTTGTCAGTAGAATCAGGCGGGTCTTTAAAAACCCCGTCAAATGTTATTTCAGCAAATGGAGAAGTTAATTTTGCTGTTTTGGAAGATTGTTTGCGCCCAAAATTAGAGCAGATTGGAGAAAGAAAGGTAGTAATTTCATTTTCTTTTTTACCTACCATTTATTCTGTTCTTAACTTGCACAAAGAGCGCAACAAACATCAGCAAAGAATGGCTGTTGAGTCTCAAGTATATGCTAATATTTCTCCACAAGATTATTATGTGGATTATTTTACTGCAGACAGTAAAGTTAACGAGGAAGGTAAGCACACATTTATTTCTTACGCAATGCCAAAAAAAGTTGTTGACGGAACATTTAAAATGTTGCAAAATCTTGGCAAAGTTCCTACAGCGCTTGTGCCTTCACAGTATGCGGCAGAGTGCTTTATAGATAATTATTTTAAAGATGAAACAGTAGCGCTTGCAAGGCTTGGAGAAAAAAGTGTAACACTACATCTTTTAAACCCGCCCGATAACATGATTACAAGAGATACCGTTATTGATTCAGCGTCAGGATCTTTAGATGTTTTGGCAAATATTAGCACTTCGGTCAATCCGAAAGATGTTTTTGTTCAAAACATTGAAAAATTAAACTCATATCAAAATATTAAATTCCCGGGGCAACCAATTGATAAAGTATTAGTGCACGGACATTATGCATCGCAAGATCTTGTAACACTTGTAAACACATCTCTTGGTTTGCCAAGCGAGCTACTGTCAAACATAAACGAGGACTTTGCACAGTGCCCACCTGTATATACTTTAGGTGCAAACTTGTCTTTAGGAAATAAAGAAATCAACTTTTTTAATAGGATAACTACTGAAAAAACGGTTAAAAAAACATCGAGCACAAAAATTAATATACCGCTGATTGTTGCTTGTGTTATTGTAATAATAAATGTAGCTTTTCTGGGCGTTTTAATTTCATTAAATATTCAAAGCGAAAATTTAATTAAAGAAAGACAAGATATGCTGCAATCTCCCGAGACACAACAGTTAATTGAGGAGTACGGCAATTTAAGAAATGATTTTGTTTCAAAATTAAAAAGTGAAGAATTTGTTTCAAGCTTAGCAGGCCAACTAGAGGCCGAAGGAGAGTTTGAAAGAGAAATATTAAATCAAATAACTTCTTTGTCACCGAGTGGTGTAACAGTACAGTCTGTTTCCTATTCAAGTAGAACATACAACCTTGTATGCAACGGGCAAACCGAACAACAAGCATCAGACTATGTTCAGATACTTACAAATCAAGGTTTGTTCAGTTATGTTGGATATTTCGGATATAGTGAATCCGGTGAAATGGTTACATTTACAATAACTTGTAGAATGTAATAAAAAATATTAAATTGCATAAAATCACAAATATATCCGGAAAGGGAAATGAAAAATGAGCAAGAATGAACGATCTGTATTAATAGTTGCAGTTACGGTATTAATTATATTTGCATTAAATTATTTTGTAGCACTGCCAACTATAGTCCAATATAATGAAAATTTAGACGAAGTTGTGCAATTAGACGAGGAAATTGCAAAGCTTGAACAAAACATTGCTCAAGGAGCAGAATTAGAGGCTGCAATTGCACAAACAGATGCAAATATAGTTGCTGTTGGCCTTGAAGAGTATTATAACGAGAATTACAGTGTGCACAACTTTTTTGTTGACACAGCACAAAAATACGGAATAACTGTAAGTTCTTTGTCATTAAGCGAGGTTACTGCAATTTCAAATGATGAAACAGATACATCAATTGCAGCCATATCTGAACATCCGCTTATTGCAGGGCAAATGGAACCGGAAGAAATTACAGCAATACCGGCCTATTATGAAATAGTTTTACAAAACACTTCTATGAGTTTAGAAGGAAATATTAATACTATATTAGATTACGCAGACGAGCTTGCTAAAGACGATATTTATATGGTTCTTCCTGCTATGTCTTTAACAGATTTTATTAATAATAACGAAGAGCAAACAATTTCTCTTCAGTTTGTACAGTATTCTTACAGGGTTGCAGAAAACAATACAGAATTAACACAAACTTCAGAAAATTATTGACGTGGTATACTGTCGATATAATGTATAGAAAGGGATAGGCAATTAATATGGCAGTAAAAAAACGTTTGGGAGATATGCTTGTAGAAGGCGGCTTAATTACAGAAAATCAATTGCAAAGCGCTCTTGCGTATCAAAAAAGTTCCGGTGGTAAAAAACTTGGAGATATTCTGGTTGATAACGGAGTTGTTTCAGAAGATTCGGTTCTAAAAGTTTTAAAGAATTCTCTTCATATAGAGTATGTTTCTTTGGCAGACACTTTAATACCGCAATCTACAATAGATGTACTTGCAAGAGATGTAGCGGTACAATATAATGTAATACCTTACCGCCTTATGGGTAATGAGCTAATACTTGCCACATCAGATCCGCTGGATTATGATATGCTAAGTATAGTTGGAACGGCAACGGGTAAACTAATTACACCGTGCCTTGCAACTAAAAGCGACATTGAAGGCAGTATTATTAGGCATTATGAACGAAATAGGATAGGTTCCTCGGCAGAAACACTAAACACTACAAGCACAATTGTAGACGAAGCAGAAATGCTTGAAATTAGTGAACTTGAAGCCGTTGAGAACCGCCTTGGCAATGCACCTGTTGTTCAATTTGTAAATAATTTAATGATACAGGCGCATAATAGTAATACAAGTGATATTCATATTGAACCAACGGCAGACGATGTAAGAATTCGTTTCCGTATAGACGGCATACTTTCTGAAATAGTTCGTATGCATTCAAGAACATTGCCGGGAATAGTTACACGTATAAAAATTATGGCCGAAATGGATATTGCCGAAAAACGCATACCGTTAGACGGACGTTTTTCAATGAAAGTTGGAACTAC
>CAYJDK010000093.1:0-3104 GCA_964368905.1 uncultured Bacteroides sp. | reverse complement strand
ACGGAAATTTCTGCTCGTGTTGCAAGTATGCCTACTGTTTTTGGCGAAAAAATAGTTATCCGCTTACTTGCAGACAGTAGCCTTGGAATTCAAAGCCTTGAAGAGCTTGGGTTTACAGACAAAGATGCAAAAGTTTTAAGGAAAGCAATTTCCATGCCTAACGGGCTTGTGCTTTTAACAGGGCCTACGGGTAGTGGTAAAACTACAACTCTTTATTCATTACTTGCAGAACTTTCACACGTTAGCACTAATGTGTTAACAGTTGAAGACCCTGTTGAAAAATATGTAGAAGGCATAAACCAAACACAAGTTAACAACCGTGCGGGCCTAACTTTTGCAAACGGTCTTCGTGCTATACTACGCCAAGATCCTGACAAAATTATGATAGGTGAAATTCGTGACACGGAAACAGCAGATATTGCCGCACGTGCTGCCATAACAGGTCACCTTGTGCTTGCATCTATGCATACTAACAGTGCAGCGTCTGCCTTTATGCGTATTGTTGATATGGGCGTTGAACCTTACGTTGCAGCTTCTTCCATTATAGCAACTGTATCACAGCGCCTTGTAAGAAATCTTTGCCCGCATTGCAAACAAGAATACACACCAAATGAAGTGGAAAAAGCATTTTTACAAAGATATAACGCAGACGTTGAAAAAATATACCGCAGCCCAGGCTGTGCAAGGTGTGATGGCTTAGGCCACCTTGGCCGCCGTGCAGTTTGCGAAATTATAGCAACAGATGCGACTATAAGGAATATGATAGTAACACAGAGAAATACTGCAGACATAACAAATTATTTATGCGAGAGTCGCAACCAAAAATTCTTTATAGACGAGGCAATAGACCTTGTGAGAAATGGACTAATATCAATTAAAGAAGCAATGATATTAAGCGAAAACATTGATTAAAATTTGGTTTTTACGGCTTTGCCCGTGATAATAAAAAAGTTTAAAAGTGCAATATACATGCGGTTTTAAACATTATAGGAGGCTTGCCTATTGAATATTAATGATTTAATAACAACCACAAGGCAAGCGAGGGGAAGTGACTTGCATTTAGTAGTTGGTCAGCCCCCCGCAGTAAGGATTGACGGCAAGGTAGTACGCCTTGAAATGCCAATACTTACACCGCAAGATACAGATAATCTTGCAAAGCAATTAGTTAGTAGCACTAATATGAAATATTCAGAAAATACTAGTGATTACGACTTTTGCTATGTAATGCCAAGCGGAACACGCCAACGTGTAAATGTGTTTAAGCAAAAAGGCGTGCGCGGAATAGTACTGCGTATGTTAAACGACACATTGCCAAGTTTTGATGCACTCGGTTTGCCACAAATATTTAAAAATATAGCAAGCCAACCAAGAGGTCTTGTTCTTGTAACAGGGCCAACAGGTAGCGGTAAAACAACTACATTGGCAGCCATGGTTGATTATATTAACGAAACAAAGCAAGACCATATTATTACGGTTGAAGACCCAATAGAATATTTACATTCATCAAAAAACTGTATTGTAAACCAACGTGAGGTTGGAGTAGACGTTGATAATTTTGCGTTTGCACTTCGCAGTGCACTTCGTGAGGACCCTGACGTAATACTTGTTGGCGAGATGCGTGACCTTGAAACAATTTCTGCAGCAATTACAGCGGCAGAAACAGGCCACCTTGTGTTTGGAACGTTACATACGGTAGGTACAGCAAAAACAATAGACCGTTTAATAGACGTTTTCCCATCAGACCAACAGCAGCAAATTAGAACGCAGTTGGCAACAGTGCTAAAAGCAGTTATAACACAACAGCTTTTACCTAAAAAAGGAAGCCCGGGCCGTTTGCCTGCATTTGAAATTATGACGGTAAACGACGCGATAGCAAATTTAATACGAGAAAACAAGGCGTTCCAAATTAATGCTATTATACAGAGCAACGCAAAAAATGGCATGATATTGCTAGACTCTTACCTGGCCGCTCTGGTTAAGCAAGGGGCTGTTGAAAGAGAGGTGGCAATGGATAGGGCAGACGACAAGTCAACGTTTGAAAAACTATTAGTATAATAGTAAAGCACAACAAAACCTTTGCAAATAGCACTTACCCATAGTAATTTTTAAAACAATTTTAATAAAAGTTGTTTTATTAAATTATAACAAACTATTTTTTTTAAAAAATAGTAAATTTACTTATAAACGAAAGGATAAAACCTATGCAAAAACTCATACAAATGAAAAACAAAAAGGGATTTACCCTAATTGAGATGTTGATAGTTATTTTAATTATCGTTATTCTCCTTGCCATTGCAGTGCCTGCTGTTTCGGCATACAGAAAAGAAGCACTTAGAACTCAAGACGAGGGCGCGATTGAGACTATTCGTACGTCGATAGAGTCAACACTTATTAGAGTAAGGCCTGCTGATAACAATACTGATAGTAATCTTGATGAATTTAGTGCATCTGATTTAGATTACGCTGAGCTTGTAGCTCGCTCACAAGATACTACTATTGATGTAGATACAAGAGAGTTTTATGGTCTGCTTGCAGAATATCTTGGGCCAAACTTCCAAGGTAATTTTAATTTTCAATACAACTTCGGTAGTTCATATTCTTCTGGAAGTACTGCAGAATATTTATACTACCTCACATACTGGAGAAGTGATGAAGTTAGTGCCAGCAAAGATGCTGTAATGCTTTACCATAATAACTTTGGTAATACAAATACAGCACTTCGTCAACCGGCATACATCTCTGAAGCTTTGGGTAAACTGCTTGCTCATGATCCATCGGATACACATTTTACCCAGACAACTGTAGATAATTACATGCCATAAGCTTAAACGTATTAAAAATTTTTAAGTAATACTTTTAAAATAAAATGAGAAAGGCAATGAATATGCAAAAACTTATACAACTTAAAAATAAGAAGGGTTTTACCCTTATTGATATGTTGATAGTCGTTTTGATTATCGTAATATTGCTTGCAATTGCAATACCTGCTGTGAATTCTTATAGAGAAAATGCAGAGAAGACAGCAGACGAGGGCGCTGCAAAAACAATGTATACAGCACTTGAGGCTGCATTGACAGAAGAGGGACAGCTAACATTTGTTAGTC
>CAYJDK010000092.1:0-7877 GCA_964368905.1 uncultured Bacteroides sp. | reverse complement strand
AAATACAAGCAAAAACCGCTGCACAAACTTATTCAATTAAAAACAACGATAACTGGTTAATACTTAGTGGCGATTTTGTTGTGCTTGAAAATCAAGCATTGCAGCTTGAAAATTTGATAACTATAACAGGAGCAAGCGTTGTTTTACCATATAATATGGGAGACAAAGCAGTTTTTGAAGAAGAGGAAATGCTTAATATATTAACAAAACTGCAAACTGAGTTTAGTAAAAATGAAATGGATAAAGTTAATTCAATTGATGTTACAGAGTTAACAAATATAAGTTATATGTTTGATAACAGAGTTAAGGTTGTGCTTGGAAACTCTAATGAAATAGCCGAAAAAATTGAATTTGCAAATTATATTTTAACAACACAAAACAATGATGGAATTACCGAAAACCAGAGTGGTACATTGGATGTAAGTTCACGTAACAGTGAGGGTAGACTTGAGGCTTCTTGGATAACAGGGACAATATAATTATTTAAACATGTGAAAGACGTGTGAAAAAAATGTTTACAAATATACTTGTAATTATTAAAAAAATCTGTTATAATATTACACAGTGTAATTTTTATTTAAAATTACACAAAAATTAGATTAAAAATTACAATAAAAATTTAGATTTTAGCATAGGTTTTTGTACTAAGTACCGTACGCTATAATATATTATTTTAGGTACACAATTATATCTGGAGGGATTGCTTGTGGCATTTATTCTTGACGAAGATATGCAAAACATAACACTAATAAAAGTAGTAGGAGTTGGCGGTGGTGGCGGTAATGCTATTAACCGTATGGTGCAAAGTGGCTTGCAAGGTGTGGAATTTATTAGTATGAATACCGACCAACAAGCATTAATTGCGTCTAAAGCTACTCAAAAGGTACAGCTTGGCTCTAAGCTTACAAGGGGGCGCGGAGCAGGTGCAGACCCGGAAATTGGCCAACGCAGTGCAGAAGAAAGCCGTGACGAAATAGCTGCGGCTTTAAAAGGTGCGCAAATGGCATTTATTACTGCCGGCATGGGCGGTGGCACAGGCACAGGCGCAGCTCCTGTTGTTGCAGAAGTTGCAAGAGATTTGGGTATTTTAACTATAGGCATTGTAACAAAGCCGTTTGCTTTTGAAGGCAAGCGTAAAATGACAATGGCTGAAATTGGAATATCCGGATTACTTGAGCGTGTAGATGCTCTTATTGTAATACCTAACGAAAGACTAAAATATATAAGCCAAGAAAAAATTACATTAAACAATGCTTTTGAATCGGCAGATAATGTGCTAAAACAAGGTGTTGAAAGTATATCTGCGTTAATAAATGTTGCGGCTCTTATTAACCTTGACTTTGCTGATGTACGCAGCATTATGAAAGATGCAGGCTATGCACATATGGGCGTTGGCACGGCAAAAGGCGTTAATAAAGCAGACGATGCTGCAAATGCAGCTATTTCCAGCCCGTTGTTAGAGACAAGCATAGCAGGTGCGCGTGGTGTTATTATTAATATTACATCATCTCCTGACATTAGCCTTGACGATGTTGAAAAAGCAGCTACACTTATTACAAATTCGGCACATCCTGATGCAAATATTATTTGGGGTGCTGCATTTGACGACGACTTAAAAGATGAAATGCGCATAACTGTTGTTGCGACAGGGTTTGACATTGTAGATGGAATTAGCACTGTATCTTCTGCAATAGCAGCAGATTTAACTGCAAATTCTTCTGCCATGTACGGAGCAGGCGCGCTACCACAAAACGAGGCGTTTGACACTACAACTGCTTACCCTGCACAGCCAAGAGGGGAACACCCTATACCTGTACCGGTTGCTGCACCGCTTATGCCTTCGCAACCACCTGTTGAAACAGTTAAGCCGGAGCAAAGTGATATAAATGAAGACCAATATTATGATGATATTTTAACTTTGTTAAAAAATAGAGGTAGCTAATTTAAATTAGCTATGCTTTATGCATTGTAATTGGCAATAAGTTATAAATAAAAACTCTTAACTAAGTTTATGTAAGCTTAGTTAAGAGTTTTTTTGTTGTATTTAAAAGTATACTAAATGCCTACAAAACAAATTAGAATGGTTATGTAACGTAGCAAAAAAGCCGTTTTTTACTTATAGAGGCGTAAAATTTTTTGCGTTTTTAATAAAACCCTTGTAATTATGTTTTCGCCATAGGCAAAACTGTAGTATGCTTTGCTTATTTTTGAAGCAAATGAACGGCAAACCCTGCAATATCGTCTTGTAGATAAATAACAACAGGCTTTCCGTTTTCAAAGGTTTTTATGCTGTTATAATTAAAAATAAAGCCTTTTCTTTCAAGGTAAGCCCTTGCTTTATCTATATAATTTGTGCCAATTGCTATATGCCCATTTTTACCAAAAAAGGGTGGAGCCATTATTTCTATGTAAGTTTGTGCAAAATAGGCGCCAATATTTTTTTTAGGTTCAAAATCAAACATTAGCTCAAATAATTTTGCAAGACGATGCGCCTCTTCCATACTTTCAGTGTTTACACCTATGTGTGAAAGTTCAAAAGAAAGCATAGTTTTTAATACATTTTTAATTTCAACAAAATAATTCTGTAATAAAATATTGTCGTTGCTATTATATAAAACAAAAGCCGCTGTGTTTTCACTTAAAAGCTCTTTATTAGTTAAAAAATTATAATCATCGCTAGAGAAAACAAATAATGTATCAGTATTGTTTTGCATAATTAAGTTTATTTTATCAATTTCGTTTGTTGCAACAGACGTGTTAATTTTTACAATTGAATTTTGCATATTATTGTAATTATTAAATTCATTTGCACTGTTAAAAGT
This sequence comes from uncultured Bacteroides sp., assembly GCA_964368905.1. GTDB lineage: Bacteria > Bacillota > Clostridia > Oscillospirales > Ruminococcaceae > Ruthenibacterium. The sequence continues at coordinate 5,055 of CAYJDK010000092.1, read as the reverse complement.
TAAGCAAAAAGAAATATTGTTTTTACGGCAAAAATCAATTAACGTGTCACTATTAAAAGGCAAGTAAAATAATAGTGCACCGGCATTGTGTAAATCTAGTATGTAATTTTCAGATTCAATACCGCTAATACAAATACTTAAATCGTTATGTTCTTTAACTATTTTTAATATGCTGTCTATATCCGTGCAATTATTTGCGCAAAGTTCAACACAATTGTAATAATTGTTTTTTGCAGATTGTATAAAAGAATTAGTTTTTAAATAGTCTAAAGCAATTGTGCATGGAATAACGCCGGCTTCGTTTATAGTTTTTATAATATTTTGCATTTTATTAACTCCTGTTTTATTGTTATAAAAATTAATTTGATAAATAGTTTAATTAATATAATTTTATATTAAAAATTATATTTGTCAAATTAATTATTATTGTTAAAAATTAAAAACAACATAAGCACATTAATTTCAATAAACTAAAATATACTATATATTACTTTGATTTTGTAAGAAAGTTGTAATATTTACTTTAATAAATTAACTTGCAAAATTAAATGGTTTAGCGTTTACGCAAACGATTGCATGAAATAATTGTTTAAAATGACGATTTTTTAAAAAAATATTGACAAATTAGGCTATGAAATATATACTTGAACACATAATATTGCGAAAAACAATGTATAATTGGTTATTATTGCTAAGTTTATACTTACGCAAACGATTGCAAATATGTTTTTTGCATTAACAAATTTTATTGGAGGATTTTTAAGAATGAAAAGGTTTTTATCATTATTGCTAGTGCTTATCATGTGTGTTGGCTTATTTGCAGCATGCGGCAGCACTACAACAGAAACAGCTACTGAAACAGAAACTGCTGAAAGCGAAGCAACGGCAGAAGAAACAGAAGAAGCACCGGCAGGCGAACCTATTGTTATTGGTTGTTTGCAAGACATTACAGGCCCAACATCTTCACTTGGTGTTGCTGTAACAGAAGGCGCACAATGGGCAATTGATGCTATCAATGCTGACGGTGGCATTGACGGAAGACAAGTTGAACTAAAAGTTTATGACACAACAGGCAGTGTAGACGAAGCAATTACTGCTTTTACAAGAGCTTGCACAGAAGATGGCGTTACAGCTGTTATTGGCCCACCGGTTGCAAACATGGGTCTTGCAATTGCACCTATCTCTGAAAATTATGACGTTCCTTTCCTTTGCTTTGCAATGGACAAAAATATCTTTGTTAAAGAAGATGGTTCTACTTACAAAAACATGTTCTTGTTCCAACCTAATGCAGACCAACAAGCAGCTATAATGGCTTCTTATGCTATTAACGAGCTTGGCTTAACAGATTTTGGTATTATCTACAATGAGCAAAACGCTTACTCAACATCTCTTGTTGATGGTTTTGAAGTAACTGTTGCAGAAAACAGTGCAAACGTTGTTGGTAAAGAAGCTTATAACCCAGACAACAAAGACTTTAACACATTGTTAACAAAAATTATGACATCTAACCCAGAAGCAATCTTTACACCTAACTACACAGCAGACCTTGCACTTATAGTTCAAGCAGCAGCTGAAGTTGGTTACGAAGGCAAAATCATTGCAGGCCTTGACGCTTGCCCTCCTTTCAACACAATTGTTGAAAATGTTGAAGATTTAAGCAATATTGTATTTATTAATAACGTTGACGATACAGAAGAAACCCTAACAGCTATGATTCAAGAAGTTAAAGATGCTAAAGGTGTTGACGCAACAAACAAATTCTTCCTTGGTTATGACGTTGCAAACATTCTTGATCAAGTTATTAGCGAAGTTGGAGATGACCCTGTTGCAGTTCGCGATGCAGTTGAAATGCTAGAAGGTTATGAAGGTTTGACAGGAACAATTACAATTAACCCTGAAACTCACATGACAGAAGGCCTTGAAATGTATACATTTACATATGATGTAAAAACTCCGGTTGCACAAAAGAAATATTCGGCATAACTTTTAAAAATAGTTCCCCACCTTAAATTTGAGGTGGGGAACATAATTAGAGGAGAAACCAAAATGTCAGCAACAATTTTTATTCAAATTTTAATAAACGGTATATCAATAGGTGCTGTTTATGCACTTATAGCAACCGGTTTTTCATTAATTTTCAATATTTTAAAATTTTCAAACTTTTCTCACGGTGCACTTATGACAATGAGTGCGTTTATTGGCTACTTTGTTTGCGAGGCAACCGGGTGGTCTTTGGTGCCTGTATTAATAGTTGCAATGCTAGTTGGCGGGCTTATTGCTGTTTGCGGTGAATTTGTAGCATTTAGAAGAATAACTATTAAAAACACATCTCCAGTATACTTTTTTGTAGCTAGTATAACACTTGGCACTTTATTTGAAGGTATAGTTGCAATTTGGGCAGGTGCAAACTTCTATGGATATCCAAACTTCTTCCCTGTACCTTCTATTAAATTGGGTAACTTTACTATTTCTACTTCAGACCTTATTATGCTACTTATATCGGTAGTTGTTTTAGTTGGTTTGACACTTGTTATAAATAAAACTAAGGTTGGGCGTGGGCTAAGGAGCGTTAGCTTTGACAGGGATACTGCCAGCCTTATGGGTATAAATGTTTCAAGAACAATTCAAATGGCATTTTTCATGTCCGGTGCGCTTGCAGGTGTGTCGGGTGTGTTTCTCGGTATGAATTTCACTCTTACAACAACGCTTGGCTCACTTGTTGTTAAAGGGTTTATTGCATCTGTTATAGGTGGGCTTGGTTCTATGTCTGGTGCTGTTATTGGCGCTATATTACTTGGCGTTATAGAAACATTGCTTACATATTTCCTTGGTACCGGTTACAAAGAAGTTATTACATTTTTAATTATGTTAGTGTTCCTTCTAGTGCGTCCACAAGGAATTGCGGGCAGTAACATACAAGAAAAGGCTTAAGGAGGGAATATAAATGACAGAATTACAAACTTTAATACTTATTAGAGCGTTAATTACGGTTATTGCCGTTACGGGCGTTTATGTACTTACAGGCCTTACAGGTATGTTTTCTTTGGGGCAAGCGGCTTTTATGGCCATTGGTTCATATGTTTCCGGCATATGCGTTGTAAAATTTGGTATGCCATTTTTCGTTGGCGTAATCTTATCAATAGTTGCAGCTGTTCTTATTGGGTTTGTTGTTGGCTTTCCTACAGTTAGGTTAAGAAGAGACTACATAAGCTTAATAACACTGGGATTTGGAGAGGCATTAACAGCCATATTAAATAAACTAACAACATTTACAGGCGGTGCTGCAGGTTTTTACGGAATACCTAAAATTGTAACATTACCTATTGTTATTGTTTCTGTTATAGCAAGCATAGCGCTTGTTGCCATGTTTAAAACATCAAAATTTGGTAGGCAATGTATTGCTATACGCTCAGACGAGTTAGCGGCAAAAGCCATGGGCATTAACGTGGCAAAAGTAAAATTACAAGCGTTTTTATTTTCTGTTGCAATTACTGCTTACAGCGGTTGCATGTATGCGTTTTATGTTACATACGTTGACCCAACACTGTTTAACTGGAAAAGAAGTGCAGACTGGATAATCATGGTTTTCTTTGGCGGTGTAAACAGCTTGTCAGGTTCTGTTGTATCAAGCTTTATTTTAACAGCATTACCGGAATTATTAAGAGAACTTGTTCAATACAGATATATTATTTATGCTGTACTTGTGCTTATAATAATTAACTTTAAACCGTCAGGCCTTTTTGGCGAGTTTGAGCTTACCATTGGTAATATTAAAAATGCAATAAGAAAATTGAAAACTAAAAAAGGTAATAAAAACGGAGGTAAGCAATAATGCTGATCGAAGTTAAAAATATAAGTAAAAATTTTGGCGGAGTACAAGCGATAAGCGATTTTTCTCTTAGTGCCGAAAAAGGACAAATTCATGGTGTTATTGGCCCTAACGGTGCCGGTAAAACAACTATTTTTAATGTTATAAGCGGTGTGTATCCTGCAACAAGCGGCTCTGTTTTTTTAAACGGAAAAGAAATTACTAAAATGCCGCAGCATTTAATTACACAATCAGGCATTGGCAGAACATTCCAAAATATAAGGTTGTTTAAAGGGCTAAACGTATTAGATAATGTTATGTGTGCATTTGACCCTGTTTCAAAATATGGCTTTTTTAGCGGCATTTTGCCAACACCTAAACGATATGCCGAAGAAAAAAGAGGCAAAGAAATTTGCCGCCACTTTTTAAATATGGTAGGATTGTCAGATTATGAGCAAGAGTATCCTGAAAATTTGGCTTACGGGCTTCAACGCCGTTTGGAAATAGCAAGGGCTTTAACTTGCAACCCAAAAGTTATGTTGTTAGACGAGCCTGCAGCAGGCCTTAACCCAACAGAAGTTGGCGAACTTACTGAACTTATAAAGTTAATTAAAGACGATTTAAAATGTGCTATACTTTTAATTGAGCATAGATTAGAGCTTGTAATGAGCATTTCAGATACAATTCATGTTCAAAACTTTGGTAAAACAATTGCTGTTGGTACTCCGGAATATATCAGAAATCATCCGGAAGTTATAAGTGCATATTTAGGTGAGGGGGATGACGATGCTTAAAGTTGAAAATTTAAACGTTTCTTATGGGCATGTAGAAGCACTTAAAGATGTTAGCGTTAATGCAAATAAAGGGCAAATTGTTAGTATTATTGGCTCTAACGGAGCAGGTAAAACATCGTTGTTACGTACAATTTCAGGCCTTGTTAAGCCGGATTCAGGTAAAATTGAATTTTTAGATAAACCACTTGCAAATAAACCACATAAAATTGTTGAAAGCGGTATAGTCCATGTTCCGGAAGGACGTAAAACATTTTCAGGCCTTACAATAAGGGATAATTTGCTTGTTGGTGGTTATTTAACAAACCAAAAATTACTTCTTTCTATGATTGAAGAGCAGTACAAGCGCTTTCCTATATTAGATGAACGTAAAAACCAATTTGCGGGTACGCTTTCAGGTGGCGAGCAACAAATGCTTGCTATTTCAAGGGGATTAATGGCAAAACCTAAGATTTT
>CAYJDK010000091.1:3935-7880 GCA_964368905.1 uncultured Bacteroides sp. | reverse complement strand
GACAAAACCTAAACAATTGTGACAAAAATAAATTTGCACAATTGCGCACAAAAATGCAAATGATATTTCAAGACCCATATTCAAGCCTTAACCCACGTATGAGTGTGCAAGAATTAATTGCAGAACCATTAATAGTTAATAAAATATATAAAACAGAAAATGATTTATATAAAAAAGTTAGCGAATTAATGGACACAGTTGGACTTGCAAACAGGTTAACTGCGGCTTACCCACATGAACTGGACGGTGGACGCCGCCAGCGTATTGGTGTTGCACGCGCGTTGGCACTTAACCCAAAATTTATTGTTTGCGATGAACCGGTTTCAGCACTTGATGTTTCAATACAGGCGCAAATATTAAATTTGCTTATGGATTTGCAAGACGAATTTGGACTAGCATATATGTTTGTTACACACGATTTATCTGTTGTTAAGCATATATCTAATGAAATTGCAGTTATGTATATGGGCGTTTGCGTTGAAAGGGCTCCGTCTGAAGAGCTTTTCAAAAACCCAATACATCCATATACAAATGCACTTCTTTCTGCCATACCGGTGCCAGATTTAAGTGTTAGAAACAGGAAGGTTCAAGTTTTAGAGGGTGAAGTAACAAGCCCAATTGAGCCAAAACCAGGTTGCCGTTTTGCACCGCGTTGCCCTTATAAAACAGACGAATGTACGACTGCTGACCAACCGCTTGTAGAAATAGAACCGGGCCATTTTGTAGCATGTCTACACCCAAGAATTAATAAATAGTACAATAAAATAAGTTTTTATATTAGTGTTTGTATAGCTTTAAAAAATTTGTGTTAAATTCAAATAGTTTTATAGCGTGTATAAACACTAATGTTATATTAAAATTATTGTAAACGAAAGGAAATTACTATGCTTAGCAGACTTTTTCAAGACGACCAAGTTAATATGGATATTATACTTGAGCGCTCTACCGGTATGAGATGGGGAGGACAAAAAGAAGGAACAATTACTCTAACAGCGGCAGAGCCTGATTTTATCCCATCTGAAGAAATTACAAATGCAATGATAGAGTATATAAAAGGAGGATATTTTCCATATGCTCCTCAAGGGGGAATAAAGGGTTTTCGCGAGAGTATAAGCGATAAATTGAAAACACGAAAAAATGTTAACGTTGACCCTGCACATATAGTGCCTGTTGACAGCGCACACGCAGCGCTTAATGCTGTTGCGGCAAGTATATTGCAACCGGGGGACGAGGCAATTATTTTTGACCCTGTAGATTTACTTTTTGGGATTTCAGTAAGAAATGCAAAAGGTGTAGTAGTGGAATTTCCTGCAATTTATGAAAATGGTAAATGGGATTTATCTGCACTTGAAAGTTACATTACACCAAAAACACGTTTAATTGGGCTTTGCAACCCACAAAACCCAATGGGCGTTTTGTATACTAAAGAAGAGCTAAAATATATTGCGGAACTTGCAGATAAATATAATTTATGGATAATGAACGACGAGATATGGTCTGACATTATTTACAGCGAAAAACCATTTGTGAGTATTAACTCTTTAGGCCCTGAACTAAACAAACGCACAATATCACTTTATGGGTTTTCAAAAGGATTTGCCGTTGCGGGGCTTCGCGCCGGGTTTATTTATACAATGAACCAAGAAGCGTTTGACAAAGTTGTAAATATAGCACATAATTACGGTGTAGACGTTGTGACACAAGTTGCAATGAAAGCTGCGTTTGATAAGGCTTTTCCTTGGGTAGATGCTTTTGTTGCACACTTGCAAGGAAATAGAGATTATTTATACGAAAGATTGTTAAAAATGCCTTATTTTGAGCCTACAAAACAAGAGGCAACTTTTGTATCATTCCCTAATATATCTAAAACAGGAATGGGCAGCCAAGAGTTTGTAGACTGGTGCCTAAAAGAAGCAAGAGTGTTGCTTGTTCCGGGAACGGCAAAGTGGTTTGGAACAAGAGGCGAAGGGCACGTTCGCATTTGTTATTCTACAAGCCGCAAAATATTAACACAAGCCCTTGATAGGATTGAAGAAGCAGTAAATAAATTATAATGACGGAGGCAAGGCATGAACTTTGTTTTAGACCAAAGCAAACCTTATTTTGCTTTTTTTGAAAAAATATGCAATATACCGCATGGTTCTTCTAATGAAAAAGAAATTAGTAATTACATTGCAGACTTTGCAAAACAGCGCGGTTATTTTGTGTATCAAGATGAAATTTTCAATTTAATTATTAAAAAACCGGCATCTGAAGGATATGAAAATTGCCCACCAATTTTATTGCAAGCACATATTGATATGGTTTGTGAAAAAAATGAAGGAACTGTGCATGATTTTGAAAAAGATGCAATTAAATTGAGCATAGATGAAAATGGCTGGCTTATTGCAAATGGAACAACACTTGGCGCAGACGATGGATATGGTGTTGCATATATGCTTTGCATTTTAGATGATAAAACAATGAAACATCCGGCACTTGAGTTTGTTTTTACGGTGCAAGAGGAAACAGGTATGCAAGGTGCACAAGACCTAAAGTACGATTTAATTACAGCAAGAAAAATGATTAGCCTTGACGCAGCGGGCGAAAATAGCACGCTTACAACTTCGGCAGGTGGGTTAAGAATTAAGGCTACAAGTGTTTTAAATTACGAGCCTTTGCCAAAAGACAATGTTGTTATGATCATAAATGTATTAGGCCTTGAAGGCGGGCATTCAGGTGTTTTTATTAATAAAGAAAGAGGCAATTCTATTAAATTAATTGCTAGATTTTTAAATGCTTTAAAAGATGCTGGAATTAATTATAATTTATGTGATATTTACGGTGGTTCTAAAGATAATGCAATACCAAGAGAAGCAACTGCAATTATTGCACTTTCAAAAGACAGCGAGCAAAAAGCAAAAGAAATTGTGTTAAATTTAAGCGAGCTTATTAAAAAAGAGCTTGAGCATACAGATAAAAACTTTGAGTTAAAAATTAAATCAACACAGAGCGAAACTGTTATTACTAAAGAAGATACAAACAGGATAGTTACACTTTTACATTTAATTCCAAACGCAGTAGATGCAAACAGCCCACTACTTGAAAAACTTGTTCTTACAAGTGATAATGTGGGTGTTTTGAGCATAAAAGACAAAATGTTTAAACTGCTTATTTCTTTAAGAAGTGCTTCAGATAGTAAAATGGATGATTTAGCTTCTCGCATTTTATGCCTTTGCGAATTATGCAAAATGGATACACTAGTCAATAGCAGGTATCCCGGTGTAGAGTATGTGCCTGAATCAAAATTCCGTGACGATTATGCTGCATATATGAAAAAAACATGGGACAAAGAATTACGGCTTCATGCAGTTCATGCAGGAACAGAGGGCGGTTACTTTGCAAATAACCTTAAAGGTGTAGAGATGGTTTGCCTTGGTCCGTTTATTGAGGGTGTTCACGCACCGGGAGAAAAAATGGATTTACAATCTTTTGAGCGTTGTGCTAAATTATTATTTGGCTTTCTTGAAAGTTTAAAGGAGGGTTAATGCAATGAATAGACAAATTGCAATGGAAAAATATGCAGATTTATTAGTAAGATTGGGCGTTACAATTCAAAAAGGACAGTATTTATTGCTTGAATGTGACGCAGAATGCTATGAACTTGCAAGGCTAGTTGTTAAAAAAGCAATGGAAACCGGTGCAAAGGACGTTATAGTGCATATTCGTGACCAGTATATTGACAAGTACCGCGCAATGCACGGTGAGGCTCAAGAAATAAAGACAGTACGTGATTGGCAAAAAGAAAGTCTTGAGTATTACTTAATAAACGGTGCTGCATCCTTATTGCTTAAATCTACTTATCCTGAACTTTTAAATGACTTACCCGCAGAAAAAGGCGAGGCATTAAGAGTGTTTTCTAACGATTTGCGCAATGTTGTGCGTAGCCATTGGGGAATATCTAAA
>CAYJDK010000091.1:3458-3925 GCA_964368905.1 uncultured Bacteroides sp. | reverse complement strand
AAAAACAAAATGGTGCATTGCATGTGTTCCAAATAAAGACTGGGCAAAAGTAGTTTACCCTGAAATGGATGAAAATGAAGCGTACGATAAATTGTGGGATGACTTAATGTCATTTTGTATGGTTGATGAAAACAGCGACCCTGTTGAAAACTGGATAGAATTTTCAGATGACTTTGCAAAATACTCTAATAGGTTAAACGAGCTTAATGTAGATAGCATACATTTTGAGGCAGGAAATGGCACAGATATTACAATGGGATTTAATAAAAAAGCATTTTGGGTTGGCGGCACACCTAAAGAAAAACGCACACCTGAAAGAAACATGGCAAACATACCGTCTAACGAGGTTGCAACAAGCCCTGACATGACAAGAATTGATGGCATTGTTTACTCTACACGCCCACTTGTATATGGCGGGCAAATAATAGACAAATTTTGGCTTAAATTTAAAAACGGTAGAGTTTATG
>CAYJDK010000091.1:0-3448 GCA_964368905.1 uncultured Bacteroides sp. | reverse complement strand
TTTATGAACACCATGCCGAAATTGGACACGATTTGCTAACAATGCTGCTTGACACAGACGAGGGAAGCTGTAGTATAGGAGAGGTTGCATTCGTTGAATGTGACCGCCCACTAGCTAAATCAGGGCGTGTTTTCCACAACACTTTACTTGATGAAAATGCGGCGTGCCACTTAGCCCTAGGTAGTGGTTATGCAATATGCATTCCAGGGTTATCTATGACTGATAAGTCGCTATGGAAAGACGAAAACTTAAATGCATCTTGCCAGCATGTTGATTTTATGTTTGGAACAGAGGACATGAAAGCAACTGTAACTTGTGAGGATGGCAGTGAAGTTGTTGTGTTTGAACATGGGCTTTTTACAAATAGATAAAATTTGTAAAATGTTAAAATAATATATTGCGGCTTTAAAGCAATTTAAAGCCGCAAATTAAAATTATTAAAATATAGTTTTGTAGATTGGAGTTAGTTATGAATAATCGCATAGAAAAATTGCAACAAATTTTAATAGCAGAAAATGTAGACGGTGCTTTATATGCGCCAAGTGCGAATTTACAGTATCTTCTTGACAGTAATTATTTTTGGCAAAGGACACCTGAAACCGGAGGTTTTTGGGACAAATATGAGCATAGCCCTCATTTTTTAAATAACCCCGACACTATTCTATATGTGCCTGCAGTAGGTGTACCAACATTATTTTTAACTCACGAAAGAGCAAAAACAGTTAACAATTTGGATGTTGATAAAGTTGAGCTTTATTATATTAATTTTGATTTTGAGATGAAGAGATATATAAAAGGCAAAAAAATTGCAGTTGGGCAAAGTTGTGAGCTTGCAATTAAGAAAATATTGGCAAGTGTAGACAATACTATTGAAACTATTGAAGGTGAAGTATTTGTTGAAAAATTACGTGTAGTTAAAGACGCAAAAGAGATTGAAATTATGCGCAACCTTGCCGCTTTTACAGACAAAGCAATGGAACATACTGTTAAACTTTTAAAGCCCGGTGTTACACAAAATGAAATAAGCAGGGCAATGGTACAGTATGGGCGTGACAACGGTGCACAGGATATTCCGTTTACTGCTTCTTGCTCAATGGTTCACACAGATTCTCCCGAAGCAATGCATATTATGGGACACGATAAAAATGAGCCAATGGTAGAGGGAACATCAATAGGTTTTGATTTTGGTTATATTATGAACGGTTATTGTTCTGACTATGGGCGTTCTTTTTACTGCGGTACTGCAGACCCATTTATCAGCGGTGCATATAAAGCGTTGCAAGAAGCACAATTGCATTTGCTATCAAAAATTAAGCCGGGTGTAGGTTTAAATATTTGCTTTAATACATTGCACAAATTTTTAGAACCTTCAGGCTATGCGCAACATTTACGCAAGTTTAAAGATTTTGGGTTAATGGGACACCAAATTGGAATAGACGTGCACAAGCGCCCTTGGCTTCATACAGACCAAACAGCAGTTTTTGAACCTGGAATGATTATGTGTATTGAACCTAAAATTTATATACCGGGCAAAGCATTTATGCGTGTTGAAGACATGGTTCTTATTACAGAAAACGGTTGTGAATCTTTAACTAAATTTGATAGAAATTTATATAATTTGCCTGTTTAAGGAGGTTTTTAAATGTTTAAACGCATAGAAATTTTAAAAGAAACACTAAAAAAACATAATGCAGACGGTATGGTTATTGCAACAAGCTCTGCTATGCAATATCTGCTTGATGACAGCAAATATCATTGGCAGAGAACATCGCACAGTGGGGGCCCAATGCCACCAAAACCCGAAAGTGATGACTACTTGCATAAACACCCCAATATGCTGTTATATATACCTGTGCAAGGTGAACCTACACTTTTTGTTACACACGCAGAGGAAAAAAATGTTCAGCATATAAATATTAGAAAAGTAATATGTTTTTTTGCTGAATTTACAAAGCGATTATCTATGGATTTAAGTGGTAATTGTATTGCATACGGTGAAAGTTGCGGAACGTTTATTGCAGGCATGATATCTGAAATAAACCCACAAGCAACATTACTTTTTGCAGAGCATTTAATTGATGAAATGCGTATGATTAAAGACGAGCAAGAAATAGAAAAAATGCGCAAAGTTGCAAAGTTTACAGACGATGCACTTAGCTACGTAATACCTCACATTGTTCCGGGCGCAACCTCAAGGCAAATTGAAACATTGCTTATACAATACGGCTACGAAAGAGGTGTTCAAGATTTATCTTTTACACCTACAGCACATACAGTTCACCCTTCCATGGCAAACTGTGGTAATATTGATGCAACTTCAACAATAGAGCCTATTGTAGAGGGTACGTCAATTAGTTTTGACTTTGGCTACGTTATTGACGGTTATTGTTCTGATTTTGGGCGTTCTTTTTGTTGTGGCAAAGCCCCTGAAAAAATGCGCTTAGCGTACGAGGCTTTACAATATGCACAAACAGAGCTTTTAAAAACAATTAAACCGGGCGTGCCAATGGGCATGACGTTTAACTTTTTACGCGACAGGCTTGCAGAACGCGGTTATGATAAGCAAATGCGCAGATACGGTGACGGTGGGCTTATTGGGCATCAAATTGGTATAGACGTGCACGAGCGCTCTTGGCTTTTTAATGATTGTAAAGTAGACTTTACACCCGGCATGATAATGTGTATAGAGCCAAAAATTTGGTTGCAAGACCTTGCATATTTACGCGTTGAAGATATGATTTTAATAACTAAAGATAGTTGCGAATCTTTAACAAAGTTTGACAGAGAATTATTTGAACTGTTTTAAAGCAATTATTTTTTACAACATAATAAAAGCCACCGGCGAAATTATTAAACCGGTGGTTTTAATTTTGTTAAACAAAATGCAATTGATATTATTTTTAAAATGTTATTTTATGTGTTATGTTTTGGCCTACAATAAATTAAAAAAATTAAACATGAAAAATGCTTTATTGTGCTATATTAAAAATAAACAAAAATTTAATAACACAATTATATAAAAATGAGTTTATATAAATAACACGCAGTGTTATTTATTGGCATATTTTGGCGGTTGTGCACAAGAGCACGAGCCAAAAGCCATAGAATAAAGTATTTATGTTAGCGAAGCTAATATAAATAACACATAGTGTTATTTATTGGCATGTTTTGGCGGTTGTGCTCAAGAGCACGAGCCAAAAGCCATAGAATAAAGTATTTATGTTAGCGAAGCTAATATAAATAACACATAGTGTTATTTATTGGCATGTTTTGGCGGTTGTGCTCAAGAGCACGAGCCAAAAGCCATAGAATAAAGTATTTATGTTAGCGAAGCTAATATAAATAACACATAGTGTTATTTATTGGCATGTTTTGGCGGTTGTGCTCAAGAGCACGAGCCAAAAGCCATAGAATAAAGTATTTATGTTAGCGAAGCTAATATAAATAA
>CAYJDK010000090.1:0-7913 GCA_964368905.1 uncultured Bacteroides sp. | reverse complement strand
AAGAAAACCATGGTCGGTATTAACAATTACCATTGTGTCTTGCCACATATCGTTTTCGTCCATAAAGTCCATAAACTTACCTAAATATGCATCGCACATTGATAATAGTGCGGCATATTGGTAACGACAATGCTCAACAGCTTCCTTAGATTCTTTAACCATGTCATACTCCGGCCAATCAAACAACGGGCCTTCGTAATCATGCGGGTATAAATCTTGATACTTTTGGGTAGTAAAAAAAGGCTCGTGTGGGTCAAAACATTCCCAGTGTAAAAACCAATTGTCAGAATTTTTGTTTTCTTCTAAAAACTCAAGCCCAAGGTTAAAAACTTTTGCAATTGGGTGTTTCTCCTCACTGTCTATATAAGTACGGTTAGTTACATCCTGCTGCCAAACTCTGCCGTAATGTGCAGGGATAGTGGGCCTTTCAACTTTTGCCTTCCACCTGTCGCCTTCTTGCCCTCGCACAATTTCCCATGAGTTGTATCGATGGTGATATGTTGCGCCCCCATCTTCCCAATAATGCTGGTGGTCGCTAATCATATGTGTGTAAATGCCATTAGCGCTGAGCAATTCGGGCATCGAGTCATCAAACGGCTCAATAGGGCCCCAGCTACGATGCAAAAAATTGTACCGCCCGGTATGAAGCTCTCTTCTTGCCGGCATACACGGCATACTACCTATATAGCAATTGTCGAACACAGCAGTTTTTTCTGCCAACCTCTTAAAATTATATGTCTTTGTCCAATCACAGCCGTAAGGTTCTAACATTCTTCTATTTAGCGTATCAAACATCAACATAATTGCTCTCATACAATATTTCTCCTTACCACCACTTAATAAGTTCTGTTACCTTATTTCTCATTTCAATAAACTTAGGTTCAACCACATTTCTAGGATGAGGCAATGTATTAGCTAACTTTTCTTTTATACCTGTAGGTTTATTTGTTAAAATTAATATGTTTTCACTTAAATAAACGGCTTCTTCAATGTTGTGAGTAATAAAAATAACCGTAGTTCCTAACTTTCGCCATAAATTAATAAGCTCATCTTCCAAACGGAATCGCAACTCTACATCAAGCTGGCCATATGGTTCATCCATTAGCAAAATGTCGGGTTTAACCGCAAAAGCGCGCGCAATTACAACACGTTGTAGCATACTTGTAGAAAGTTCTACCGGGTAGTAGTCTTTATATTTTGTTAGCCCTACTAATTCCAATACTTCTGCAACTTCTTTGGCAATTATATCTTTCGGTAGCTTTTTCATTTTAAGCCCAAATGCTACATTTTGCTCCACCGTCAGCCATGACATTGTAGAATATTCTTGAAAAATATATGCAATGTTGTGCTTTTTTGTATCGACAGGCTCGCCATTTACCAAAATACTTCCATCTGTTAGGTTATACAAGCCTGTAATACAATTAAGAAATGTTGTTTTACCGCACCCTGTCGGCCCAACTATGCACAAAAATTCTCCTCGCTTCACATCAAATGAAACATCATCTAGTACCTTTAAATCACCAAAGTTTTTTGTCATATGGTCTACATGCAAAATAACATCATTATGTTCCATAGTGTCCTCCTATAAAGCCTTGTCTACAACTGCGCTGATTTCTTCTCTTAAGTTAAGAAACTCGGCATCAACATAGTTACGTGGCCGCGGCAGATTAATTATATATTCTTTTTTAATTTTTGTAGGGCAATTTGTAATAACAACAATACGGTCAGCCATATAAATAGCTTCTTCAATGTTGTTTGTTACAAAAACAATAGTTCTTTTTTCTTTTTCCCAAATTTTTATTAAATCTTCCTGCATTAAATAACGAGTTTGTGCATCTAGGTGCCCAAATGGCTCATCTAAAAATAGCACGCTAGGTTCAATGCAATATGCATGGGCAATGCCTACGCGCTGTTGCATACCACCGGAAAGCTGGTTTGGAAAAGAATTCTCAAACCCTGTAAGCCCAACAAGGTCAATATAATACTGAGCCTTCTCTCTGCGCTCTTTTTTTGCTACACCTTTCATTTTAAGCCCATATTCCACATTACCCATAACTGTAAGCCACGGAAAAAGCGCAATACGTTGGTACACAACGCCTCTATCAGGCCCCGGCCCTAAAACAGGGTTTCCATTCACAACAACACTACCACTTGTAACAGGTTCAAGCCCTGCTAAGCAGTTAATAATGGTGCTTTTTCCACACTGCCCCGGCCCAAACAATACGAGAAACTCATTTTTAGGGACGTTTAGTGTAATATCATCTACAACCGGAACTTTTCCCCTAGATGTATCAAAAGTTTTAATTAAGTTTTCACATATAATAACATCTTTCATCTTATTTACCCCTCACGTTCCATCTGCAAAGTTTAGCTTCAATTTTTCTCATTGTTACTGCTAAAATATAGCCTACAATTCCTATTGCAACTATACCTACAAGAATTTGAACAGTGCTGTTGCCCTCTTGTCCTTTAATAATAATCCAACCTACTCCTTCAGAAGATCGCACCATCTCTGCAGCAACAACAGTTGCCCAAGCAGACCCTATTGCAATTTGTAGCCCTGCAAAAATATGCGGAACACAGGACGGTAAAACAATGCTAAAAAACACTTGCCTATTACTTGCGCCAAGCATTTTCGCAGCTCCCATAAGTTCTGCGTCTACACTACGCACCCCAGAATACGCATTCATTGTAACTGCACAAAAAGAGGCATATACAATTAAAAAATACTTTGAGGGTTCACCCAAACCAAACCATAGAATAGACAAAGGTATCCACGCAATAGGTGGAATAGGGCGTAATAATTCAAAAATTGGCCTAAAAATTAAAGCAATAGGTTTAAACCAACCCATTAAAATACCCAGCACAACGCCCGACGATGAGCCAATGGCAAAACCCATTAGCACACGGCTTAGGCTCCATAGTATATGGCTTTGAATAGTATTTTTTCCTATTGGGTCAATTATTGCAACAAACAATGCTGAAATTGTTTCTGCCGGCCCTACTAAAATTTGCCCAACTTCAGTAAACGAAACAACCAATTGCCAAATAACAAGGAATACAGCGATGGCAATTACAGCACAAATTGTTTTTTCATATCTGTTTGCTGTTTGATGAAATCTTTTAACCATCTCTTCGAACTCCTTTCACAATCAAATTCTCAATAGCCGAAAGAGCTGCAGAAAAAATTGCTCCGAGAGCTCCTATCGCAATCATACCGCAAATGATGATATCCGGCCTGAATATGCCACGCGCTTGCTGAATCATATAACCAAGCCCTGTTGTAGATGCAAGCATTTCTGCAGCTACAATACACGTCCAAGACGCACCAAGCGCAACTCTTATACCTGTCATTACAAGTGGCAGGGCCGTTGGAATTGCAATATTTACAAGCATTTGTGTATCACTGGCCCCGAATGTTTGCCCAACCCACAGGTGAACATCTTTAGTTTGGCGAATACCTGTATATGAGTTGAGCACGCACGGTACAAATGCCGATAAGAATACTGTGACTATCTTCGGCGTAATACCAATACCGAACAATATAATCATGAGAGGAATCCATGCAAGACCGGGAACGGGGCGAATGAGGTCAAACACAGGACGTACGAACAAATCTACTTTTTTATACCATGCCATAAAAATTCCTAGTGGCGTTCCTATTACAACGCCCATAAGCCAGCCGCTAAGTGCAATTTGCAACGAAGAAATTATATGCATTGGCAGTGTTGCACCGTCAGGTGCTGTAGTTGTCATTTTTGCAATAAACGTTTTCGCCACAATGGTTGGGCCCGGCAACGCCGAAGGGTCTGCTAATTTTAAAACGTCACAACATAGCCACCATATTGCGACAAACCCTGAAATAGACAATATAAATAGTAGTGCTGAAGTTGTTTTTTTCATGTCTAGTTATATATAGTAGTCAGCCAGTATAAAATCGACTTACCATATCACCTTTCTTTTTAATTTAAGAATAATAAAATAATGATATATAATATGAAACGATCACAAAAGTTTTTAAAGCTTATGCAAAATAGGAAGTCAAGAGTGCACGTCACCCTTGACTTCCATACTTTAGGTTCAGTAAATATATATTAGCCTGGGTTAATATATTGGCATGTGGAGAATCCTTGCCCTACGCCATTAAATAAGCTATAAATAATCCATACAGGATTTAAGGATTGTTTACATGCTGCTTAACTCAAGTTTGAAATAAATTCATCGTTAACAGACTCTTGAACATTTGGTGCATTCTCCGGAGTAATTTTCTCAGCTTGAACTAGAAAATCAGTAATTGCAATCCAAGCTTCGCCAAGCTCATACCCTTCTTGAGCCATATATTCTGTTCCAATGTAATCTCTATCTTTAATTTCCATTGCAACGCCCTCTTCGGTGCTTGCAATAGCATTGTCGTCATAAACTTTTTTTGTAAATTCGGCACGAAGTTCCTCGTCTTGCAAGTCATCCATTGCTTTAACAAGGCAATTCACAAACAGCTGAACTTCTTCTTTTCTCTCCTCAACAACGGCATTGCGAGCAAAAACACCGTCACAAAGCTCAACTTCAGTGGCTTCTTCAAAGCTACAAACTTGAACATAGCCTTCATCCTCAAGCTGATAAGAATACGGAGGTACAGCTGCCATAAGGTCGCCCTCACCTGTAGTAAATGCTTGGTATGCAGTTGCATATTCCATGTTAAGTTGGTTAATTTCGTCGGGTTGCAATCCAAGTTTCGCTGCATAAGATTCTGTCATATACTGTACAGCAGTGCCAAGCGGTTCAAGAATTTGCAAACCTTTAAGTGTTTCAGCAGTTCCAAGCATGCCGTTTACTTCTTCGGTTTGAGCAATTTCAGAGTCACTTCTTGCATAAAGGCCGTTGCCGCCTGAGTTGTTAACGTCAGCAACCCATGTACAGTTTGCGTTTGCAAGTGAGTACACAGATGCAAAGCCTGATACTGCAATGTCAAGTTGATTTGCAGCAATTGCTTCATTAATAGGTGCACCTGTCGCAAACAGTTCAATGTTTAGGTTCAAGCCGGCATCCTCAAAATACCCTTGCTCCTCTGCATATAGAACCGGAATACCCATAGTAAGTGCCATAGTTCCCACATTTAGTGTCTCAAATTCAACAGTTTCACTGCTTACCTCTTCAGAAGTCTCTTCTGAAACAGGATCTGAAGAAGCAGACTCTGAGCTACACGCTACAAAGCTCATTAACATACATAATGCTAGTATTGTTGCAAAAAGTTTTTTTACCAGTGATTTTTTCATTGTTATTTCCTCCAAAATTTTTTCGCGTTATCGTTAACGCAACATCATTTTATCCTATTTATTTTACTTTGTCAAATACTATTTCTCTATTTTCTTAAAGTTTGTTAATGATGAATAAATATTATGTCAATTTTTATACATTTTAAATAACACTTAAAAATAATCATTTTTCCACAATAATTTTGGAATGTCATCACATCTAAATTTTATTTCATAAAAAAATAAATTGTTTAAAGTCAAACTACACTTACAATAGTTAAAATTCCCCTTGCAATATTTCAATAAATATGTGATACTTAAATAAAATACTACATGAAAAAAAGACAATGAGGTGAATACATGGCTGTAACATTAAAAGACATAGCGACTGCTGCAGGCGTTTCAATTGGCACCGTAGATAGGGCTATGAATTCACGTGGCAGAATTAGCCCTGAGACTGCAAAACGTGTAAAAAAAATTGCAAAAGATTTGGGGTACAAAACAAATGTATTTGCTTCAAGCTTAGCAAAAAAAACTCGCCATTATGTTATTGCCATCATTTTGCATATAACGAAAAACGATTTCTTTGATGATGCCCTAGCCGGCATTGCAAAAGCTGAACAAGAGTTTCATGATTACGGAATCTCTATAAAAGTATACCCTTGCAAAAATTTTGATGCGCACGCACAGCTTGAAAACATTAATTTAGCACTAAACAATGGAGCCGATGCTCTTGTTATTGTTCCTATTAACCATCCTATAATAGAAGAAAAAGTAAAGCAACTTCACAATGCGAATTTTCCAATTGTATATTTGATTTCTTATTTACCAAACGTTCCATCGCTATCATTTATCAGCTGTGACCACTGGCGTTCAGGGAGAATTGCCGGTAGAATTTCCGAATTTTTTAAAAATGATACTCAACTTATTGCTTTTTTCCCATCTTCTTTGATGATTGGAAATGATATTCGAAAAAAAGGGCTAACTGAGCACTTTTCTTCTAATTCGTCTTCTCTAAAATTAAAGCAAATTGTTGAACTTACCAATGATTACAATACAGATTATAATATAATTTACAATACACTTTCTGGCAACAAAAGTGTTAACTGTGTTTTATTTAGCGGTGATGCTAAAGTAGTTTTAGATGCACTTGCTCAAATTAATCGCCCTATTAAATCTATTTGCTTTGATCTATCTGTTGAAATTGAGGCAGCTCTTCTTGATGGTCGTATTTCCGCTACTATTATACAAAGCACAAAAGAAGAAGGGTATCAATCAATATATGTACTAGCTCAATATTTATTATCCGGAATTATCCCGGAAAAGAGAATTTTAACCGATACCCAAATTATTATTAAAGAATGCATTGATTCCAAATTAAAATAACTAAAACGGAACGTGTCAATGATTGCTAGTTCCTTTATGTTTACCATATTAAATTACTAACTATACCTTGTTAAACAATACCCACTTTACTGCACCTACTCATTTTATTCATATCAATCCCAAGTTCAAATTGCTTAAGCGTCACATTTAGCTCAATATCAAGCTTGTAATCTCTGTTTACTGTTACACTCCTAAGCAGCCTATTAGCAATCATTTTCTTAACCTCGTTGCTGCTGCTGTCAAATATTTCTGCCCAGTGCAAAACCTGTGTATAGTCATATTTCACACTTAGTATTTTTGTGTTAATTTCATCTAGTTGTGTTTGCAATTTCTGCTGTTCTGACAGCATATTTGCCTTTGCTGTTTCAACTAGTTCTGATAGAATATCCACCGAAAAGCTACTGTTGCCTGACACAGCTTTTACAACCTCGGCTTTTAACTTTTCGTATTCTACACTTGCCTTATTGTAAGCTTTTGTTGCCAGTTTTATTTGCTTTTGTATTTCAACTATTGAGCTTTGTTCTATTTTTAGCAGTATATCACTTTTATTTATCGCCCTCATCTTATCAAAAATCTTGCGCAATATCTCGGTTACAATGCCATCTAAAATAGACATTGTGTAACCTGTTTGCCCATTGCATTCTTGGCGGTGGCGTGTTTTATTGTAACACACATAACGCACACGCCTTGAGAAGACATCGTCACCGCTTGCGTTAGTGCGCTTTGTGCCACTTGTTGTGAGGGTTAGCCTGCCGCCGCAGTGTCCACAGAACACATTGCCGGACAGCAATGACTGCCCACTCACATTTCGTGGCACATAGCGCTTTTCGTTAAATTCGTTTATGCGCTCTTGCATTAAGCTTTGCGCTTTTTCAAATATATCTAATTCAATTATTTGTAGTTCTTCAAACATTTCAGACTGGCTTTCACCGCTACGCAAAACCCCAATATATGTTATGTTGTGAAGTATATGCCCAATGGTAGCCTCATGCCAATTAGCACCTCTTCTCGTTTTTATGCCTTTGCCATTGAGTATATTTGCAATTTTACATCTGCCATATCCCGAGTTGGCACAAAGGTCAAATATTAGCTTTACCACGCTCGCCTCATCTTCGTCTATAACAAGTTTTTTAACCTCGTGCTTTCGCTTGTTTAAGACACCACTATTTTCTAACTTGTAGCCAAAGGGCGCGATTCCACCACGGAATCGCCCCTCTTTTACCATTTGCCCAAGTGCTGTTTTTGTGCGCATTGATGTCTTTTTGCTCTCGCCAT
>CAYJDK010000089.1:4598-7974 GCA_964368905.1 uncultured Bacteroides sp. | reverse complement strand
TTTGCAGATATCACACGAATGTCGTTTGGTAAATACGTATTAAGCGCAAGCGGCAACCTATACGTGTTTATTGGTTTTGGTTGCTTGTAACTTACACAATATTCAATTGCATGTACGCCGGCATCAGTGCGAGAACACCCCTTTACATCAGGGCGCACACCGTATAGCTTTTGCATTGCATTTTGCAACACTTCGCATACAGTAACGGCATTTTTTTGCACTTGAAAACCATGATATTTAGTACCTTTATATTGCATTATAATACAAACATACATAAAATTAATATCCTATCCTGTCAAACCATAGCCCTGTTAGACCCATGAGTGTAAAAATTATTAAGCAAAAAGCACAAAGCAATATGTCTTTTAGTGTTATATGCAAGCGCCTCATACGCGTGCGCCCTTCGCCACCGTTATAACAGCGGCATTCCATTGCCATTGCAAGCTCGTCTGCACGCCTAAACGCCGAAATAAATAATGGTATTAACACCGGCACCAAAGCCTGAATTCTTTGTTTTAACGAGCCAAAATCAAGCTGTGCACCCCTTGCTTTTTGTGCGTTCATAATTTTTTCGGTTTCTTCAATTAAAAGCGGTATAAACCTAAGCGCAATTGTCATAATCATAGCAAGTTCATGCACAGGCAGCCGCAATTTAGCAAATGGTTTTAAAAGTCTTTCTATTGCGTCTGTAAGGGCAATTGGGCTTGTTGTGTATGTTAACAAACTTGTTCCTGCTATTAACAATATTATGCGCACCGCAATTAAAATTGCATACTCTATGCCTGTTTTGTGCACTTCTATTACCCAAAAAGAAAAAATCGGTGTTTCATTGTCTTGCATAAAAAACAAGTTTAAAACGCTTGTAAAAAGAATTATTGGCACAATTGGTTTTAAGCTTTTTATTATAACCTTTATTGGTATTTTTGAGGCAGCATAAAGTAAAACTAAAAAAAACAATGATATAGTTAACGCCCCGAAATTTGGCACAACAAACAGCATTACTACAAAAATTATTGTTAAAACTATTTTAAACCTTGGGTCCATATTATGCACGGCAGAATTACCTGCAAAATGTTGGCCTATTGTTATATCTCTAAGCATTTAAGCGCCCCCTTTTTTTTGTGCGCTTATAGCATTTTTTGCCTCTAATATAGTTTTTACAGCATCTTTTACCGTATAATCATCTGGTTTAATATCAAGGCCCAGTTTTTGCAATTTTAAAAATATTTTTGTTACTTCCGGCACAGAAAGTCCCATTTGTTATAACTCTGTTGCCCTTGCAAAAACATTTTCTGTTTTATCGTACATTGCAATTTCTCCACCATTTAACACAAGAACTTTATCTGCATATTTTGCAATGTCTTCCATTGAATGACTAACAAGTATTGTTGTTGCTTTTGCCTCGTTATGATAAGTGCGAATTTGGCCGAGTATTTTGTCTCTACCTTGTGGGTCAAGGCCTGCTGCGGGCTCGTCCAACACAAGCAATTTTGGGCGCATTGCAAGTACTCCTGCAATGGCTGCACGTCTTTTTTGCCCTCCTGATAATTCAAAAGGGCTACTTTTCAATTTTTCTTCACTTAAACCACAAAATTCTGCCGCTTGTAAAACTCTGCTATTAACTTCGTCTTCACTAAGCCCCATATTTTTTGGGCCAAAGGCAATATCACTGTAAACAGTTTCTTCAAAAAGTTGATACTCAGGATATTGAAAAACAAGCCCCACCATAAACCTAAATTTTAATATTTGTTTTGGGTCTTGCCAAATGTCTTGCCCTGCTATATAAACTTTACCTTTTGTTGGTTTATTAAGCCCATTAAAATGCGTTATTAATGTAGACTTGCCACACCCCGTTGGCCCAATAATTCCTACAAAATCACCCTCGTTAACAGTAAAGCTAACATTGCTTAGCGCCGTGGTTTCGTCCGGCATGCCGGCATTATAAACATAGCTTAAGTTTTCAATTTTCACAATGTCGGGCACTCAGGCGCCTCCTCTCCTGTTAACATTTTATATAAATGCATTGCACATTCGTCTGCTGTTGTTATGTCTTTTGGCATTTGTATTCCGGCATTTGTAAGCTCACTACAAAGTTCCGACGCTTGCGGAACATCTATTCTATACTGCTTAATAATGTCGCTTTGGCTAAAAACTTGTTTCGGTGTTCCGGATAGTGCAATTTCGCCCTTATGCATAACAACAACTTTATCTGCTAAAGCTGCTTCTTCCATATAATGTGTTATGTGAACAACCGTAATGTTATATTCTTTATTTAAAACTCGCACTGTTTTCATTACTTTTTCTCGTCCAATTGGGTCAAGCATTGCCGTTGCTTCGTCTAACACAAGGCAAGCAGGGCGCATGGCAATAACACCGGCAATTGCAACACGCTGTTTTTGCCCGCCCGATAACTTATGCGGTGCTTTTTCTCTGTGTTTATAAATGCCGGCCATATTCATAGCCTCATCTACCCTGTGCCTTAACTCTGTGGGCTCAACACCTAAATTTTCAAGTGCAAACGCAACGTCTTCTTCAACTATTGTTGCAACAATTTGGTTGTCTGGGTTTTGAAAAACCATACCAACTTTTTGCCTTATTTCAAGCAATCTTTTTTCGTTGTTTGTTGAAATATCTTCCACATAAACCGTACCTTTTTGCGGCAATAATATTGCGTTAAAATGCTTTGCAAGCGTGCTTTTACCACACCCATTAGCGCCAAGAACCGCAATAAATTCACCTTCATTAACATTTAATGTAAGTTCATTTATTGCATTTTCTCCATCTTCATTATATGCAAAACTAATATTTTGTGCACGTAGCATTGTTTTATTATTTGTTTCCAAGTTAATAATATCCTCTCTTTGCCCTTTGTGGCAAATAAGCAATTATATATTTTACTTTAACGTTTATATATTATTTATACTGTCTGCAAGCCAAAAAGCAGTTGCGCCACAAGGAACAACACCGCCTGTACTAGTAACTTTAAGGCCTATTTCATCACAGCAGGTGTGCCCACCGTATACACTTTTAACGCGTGCCATTAACATGTACTCCATTACACTGGGAGACAGCCCCGTTGTATAGCTGTTTACTGCTACAAACAAAGGGTTATCGCTTAATGCCCCGGCGCATAAGTCTATTAAATCATAAATACTGTCTTCAAGCTTCCATATTTCTCCCGATGGCCCTCTTCCGTAACTTGGAGGGTCCATAATAAGTGCATCGTACTTTTGGTTGCGCCTAATTTCTCTTGCAACAAATTTTGCGCAATCGTCTACTATCCAGCGTATTGGTTTTTCGTCAAAATTATTTGCTTTTGCATTTTCTCTTCCCCATGCTACCATGCCTTTACTTGCATCTACATGGCAAACGTGAG
>CAYJDK010000089.1:1419-4588 GCA_964368905.1 uncultured Bacteroides sp. | reverse complement strand
CGCCCGCATTTGCACAGGCAAGCGTTGCGCCGCCTGTATAACCAAATAAATTAAGCACTTTTATAGGTGTTTTACGCCTTGTGCGTTCTGCGTTAATAACATTTTCATACGTTTGCCAGTTTACGGCTTGCTCCGGAAAAACCCCAGTATGCTTAAACCCTGTTGGGGAAACAATCATTGTTAAATCATTATATTTTATCTTCCACTTATCACGTATTTTACGCTTATAATCCCATGCACCGCCTCCGGAGTTTGAGCGAGTGTACACTGCATCTGCCGCGTTCCATTTATTGCTGCTTTCGTCTGTTCTCCAAATAACTTGCGGGTCCGGGCGCACAAGTAATACGTTACCCCAACGCTCAAGCCTATTTTTATGCGTTGCATCTATTAATTCATAATCTTGCCAATTTAACGGCACTCTCATTATATTCCCCTTTACGGTTTTTGGTATTATAACCGTTTATTGTTACTGCTTTAAATTTATATTATTTTTATTTACTAATTCTCTCTGTAATTTTATTAGCTATTTTTTGTGCAGCTATGTTAATTATGCTTTCGTCTTTACCCTCTACCATAACACGTATAAGTGGCTCTGTGCCCGAAGCGCGAACCAACACACGCCCTTGCCCCATTAGGCTTTGTTGCTGGCCTTCAATAAAGCCTTCAACATATTCATCACTTTTATATTTGGCTTTTTGTTCTGCAGTTGCTGTTACATTAACTATAACTTGAGGGAACTTTTTATAAACATTATTTAACTCGCTCATACTGCATTTGTTTTGTGCTAAAGTTTTTAAAATCATGCCGGCAGACAGCTCACCGTCACCTGTTGTTGAATGCTCTAGTAAAATTATATGTCCGCTTTGCTCTCCACCTAGCGTATATCCTTTTTCACGCATTTCTTCAAGTACGTATCTGTCGCCAACAGCTGTGGTTGCTGTTTCAATGCCGTTTTCTCTCATATATTCCATAAAACCAAGGTTGCTCATAACTGTTACAACAGCCGTATTGTCTTTCAATTTTCCATTTTCTTTCATTTGCTTTGCAAGTATGGCAATAATTTTATCTCCGTCAATTTCTGCGCCCTTTTCATCTACCGCAAGGCATCTGTCTGCATCGCCATCAAAAGCAATGCCACAATCGCATTTGTTTTTTACAACAAATTCTGAAAGTTTATTTAAATGTGTAGAACCGCAACCGTCGTTAATATTGCCACCGCTTGGCTCTACACCTATAAATTTACATTGTGCGTTAAGCATTGGAAACAATTTTTGTGCAACTTCAAAAGCGGCACCGTTTGCGCAATCAATTGCAATATTTAAACCTGAAAAATCTGCATCAATGGTATTTTTTAAATATTCAACATAATCGTCTAAGGCGCTATCAAGCGTTTTAATTCGCCCTATTTGAGTACCTTGGCAAAGCGTAAGCTCACTACAATCATTTAATACATGGCCCTCAATTTCATTTTCAATGTCGTCGGGTAATTTATAACCTTCGTTTCCAAAAAGTTTTATTCCGTTAAACTCTACCGGGTTATGAGATGCCGAAATTACAACGCCTGCATCTGCGCCGTATTTGCGTACTAAATAAGCAACAGCAGGTGTTGGCAAAACACCTAAAAACTCAACATCGGCACCAACACTGCAAAGGCCTGCGGCAAGTGCGTTTTCAAGCATATCACCTGAAATACGTGTGTCCTTACCTATAACAATACGTGGGCGATGCTTTGTTTTACCTGCCAAAACAAACGCGGCAGCCCTACCAATATTCATTGCAAGTTCTGTTGTAAGTTCTTTACCAACAACGCCTCTAACACCGTCTGTTCCAAACAATTTTCCCATTAAAAACTCCATTCTGCCTTTCGGCTTAAAGCAAGCATTTTATATTTTGTTAATATATTAAAATATTATAACATATAATTTATACTTCTTATTTAATGTATACATAAAATTTAGTAATATTTTCAAGTTATCTAAACACAAAGCAATATCGTGTATTTTCAAAAAACATATTTAATAGTACGTTTTAATGTTTGAGTTTACATACAATTTAAAGCATCACCAATTTTTAATCTTTTGCCAAGTGCCCATTGTTCACCTGTCATTGCACTTTTACCCTCCGGTACTACTTCGTGTAAAATTACTGCATTTTCACCACACGCAATAATAAGTGGTTTAATTGAAACAACGCTTTTCGGCTCGTGTTTTTCGTTATTATCTTTTAAATTTATTATTTCTGTTTTTAGCACTTTTATTTTTTTAGTATCAATTATAAAATACGCAAGCGGCCATGCATTCATGCCTCTTACTTTATTATGAACTTCATTAGCCGTATTTGTAAAGTCAATTTCCGCCATATGCTTTTCAAGCGGTGGCGCTAAAGTTGCTTTTAAATCGTCTTGTTTTGTATGTGCTATGTTGCCTTTTTCAATATCTTGTAAAACTTGGCACAAAAAGCTGCTACCTATTTTTGTTACTTTAAAAAGTAATTCGCTTGCCGTTTCGTTTTCTTGTATATCTACTTCTTTACAGCTAATTATATCGCCTGTATCAAGCCCTTCATTTAATTGCATAATTGTTACGCCTGTTTTTGTTTCTCCGTTAATAACTGCCCATTGTATTGGCGCTGCACCCCTATATTTTGGTAAAAGCGACACATGCAAATTAATTGCACCGTGTAAAGGTATATCTAAAACTTGCTTTGGTAAAATTCTACCATATGCAACTACAACTATTATATCAGGGTTTAATTCTTTAATTTCGTTTTGGGTAATTTCATCTTTTAATGTTTTAGGCTGAAAAACTTTAATACCGTTTTGCTGTGCAATTACTTTAACAGGAGGCGGCGTTATTATTTTTTTTCTGCCAACCGGTTTGTCTTCTCTTGTAAACACACCGCAAATATTGTGTTTTTTTTCGTTTATTATGCTTTGCAAACATGCTGCGGCAATGTCCGGTGTGCCCATAAAAAGTATGTTCAAATATTAATCCTCCAAATCATCTTCTTCAACATCTTCATAAAAATGGTCTGCTAAATCTAATATAGTAAGCCCATCTAAGTGTCCTATTTCATGGCAAATACATCTAGCTAGCATATCCTCTGCTTCAAGCTCAAATGGTTTGCCTTTTTTATCAAAAGCCCTTACAACCACTTTTTGTGGCCTTTG
>CAYJDK010000089.1:0-1409 GCA_964368905.1 uncultured Bacteroides sp. | reverse complement strand
ATATAACCTGTGCGCCCCGGGAAAGACAGGCATCCCTCGTACTGTTCTACTTCTCCCTCTTGCGATATTATTTCAGGGTTAATAAACTCAATAAATTTATGTTCATAATCTTCCGGTAATTCGCCGTCTTCGCTAAGTTCAGGCATGTCTCTCTCATCCACGCTAATAAATACGCGGCGCAACACACCAACTTGAACTGCAGCAAGTCCATATCCCTGTGCATCTTTTAATGTGTCAACCATATCGTTTAGCAATGTTTCAAGTCTATTATCAAAAGCTGTTACAGGGCGAGAAATTTTCTTTAATAAATCATCGCCGTCTTTTACAATGTTTCTAAGTGCCATAATAAATATTCCCTTTCTTTCGCAATAAGGTTAGTTAACCTTTTGCATTACATAATATAATAGTGCAATTATTTTTTTGCATTTACAAATTTAACATAAAAATTGTTTATATATTTTTGCAAAATAATGCATTTTAAACCATGGGCGTAGTTTTAGAGCTTTTGGCAAAAAAAGACTTTGCAAAAACTAGAACAAGATTTTTGTAAAGACGACTTTAAGAGCAGCTGCGTTTTATTATATATCGGCATCGCTGTTAAAGTCTACAAAAACAGGCACACTTTCATATGCTTTATTTTCTATATATAAGCCCATTACTTCATTCAGCATGGTTCTAAATTTTTTGTCATTTCTGCATTTAATTGTTAATTTATATCTATACTTATTTTTTAAGAGCAAAATGTTCATAGGTGCAGGCCCAAGTATTCTAATTGGAATGTCTTTATGTTTTGCCGTTTGCTCTTGCAAAATTTTTGAAAAGCCCCTTGACGCCGACACAACATTTTGTTCATTTGCACCTGTAAAACCTACAATACAAACGGCACAATAAGGCGGATACAAATTAAGTTTTCTAAATTGTATTTCTTGCTCGTAAAATGATATATAATCTTGCATAGCTGCCAGTTTTAATACGGGGTGCGTTGGGTCTACCGTTTGTATTAACGCCCTGCCCGGCACTGTGCTGCGCCCGCTTCTTCCAACAACTTGTGTAACTAGTGAAAACACGTTTTCAAACGCTTTGTAGCCTTGAGCAAATAAAAGTTGATCAATTCCCAAAACACCCACAAGGGTAACATTTTTAAAGTCAAGGCCTTTTGCAACCATTTGAGTTCCAAGCATAATATCATAATTACCACTCCCAAATGCAGCAAGCATCTTCTCGTGAGAATCTTTTTTACCTGTACTGTCTGCATCCATACGTAAAATGCGCACACCCGGCAGTTTTTCGGCTAGTTCTTCCTCTACGCGCTGTGTGCCAAAGCCCGTATACTTAATTCTCTGTTCGCATTCAGGGCAAGGTTGTGGTACCGGTTGTAGGTTTTTGCCGCAATAATGGCAAAGCAATTT
>CAYJDK010000088.1:2417-8064 GCA_964368905.1 uncultured Bacteroides sp. | reverse complement strand
ACAACCGCCAAAACATGCCAATAAATAACACTGCGTGTTATTTATATTAGCCGTATTAAAACAATAAGCATTACAAATACATATGTAATATGCAAGTGCTTTTATGATAATGTATTTTAAAACAGCACTTTACAAAAAAGGTAGCAAAATTTTGTATAGTTTTTGCAAGTAACTTTTACACATAAAAACCCCCAAAAACAAAACTTACGTTTTGCCTTTGGGGGCTTTTTTTATAAATATAAATTAATTAAATAAAAGTTATTCTACGCTTATCATGTAATAATAAACAGGTTGCCCGCCTTTCATACAATATACATCAATATTATCAGGGCACTTAGCACGTATTAGGTCTGTAACTTTTTGTGCATCTTCGTCACTTACATCGCAACCATAAAATATAGTTAAAAAGCTAGAATCTTTTTTACACATACTTCTTGCAAGCCTATATGTGGTTTTTGCAATGTCTGTTCCAACTGCTGTTAATTTACCGTTTTCAAGCGCTAAAATCTCGTCTTTCTTTATCTTTTTACCATCAAAATCGCTGTCTCTTGCGGCAAAAGTAATAAGTCCTGTGCTCACGCTTTCGGCGGCGTTCATCATGTTAATAGTATTGTCTTTCTCGCTTGCGTCAGGGTCAAAAGAAATCATTGCAGTTATACCCTGAGGTATTGTGCGTGTTGGCAATACAATAATGTTTCTGTCTGCAATTTTTTTGGCTTGCTCTGCTGCCATAATAATGTTTTTGTTGTTAGGAAGAACAAAAATAGTTTTTGCAGGCACACTTTGTGCAGCCTCAACTATGTCGGCAGTAGAAGGATTCATTGTTTGGCCGCCGCTAACAACTGCGTTTGCGCCTAAATCATTAAATACTTCGCTTAAACCGTCGCCGGCAGAAACAACAACAAACCCATATTCGTTAGTGCTATCAACAGCCGCATAAACAAATTTGGTTTTTTCAACATTTTTTTCAGCTTCTACTTGTTTTTTAAGGCCGCTAGCTTCTTTTTGTCTGCTTAAAAATTGCTCGTGCATATTTTCTATTTTAAAATTAGTTATGTAACCATGGTCAAGCGCTTTTGTTATTATTTTACCTGGGTCTGCTGTATGAACATGGCAATTCATTAATTCGTCGTCTTCTATAATAACAACGCTGTCGCCATTGCTTTCTAAAAAAGCACGGAGTTTTTCACTATTTGCGTTTTCGTTTTTATTAACAAGAAATTGTGTGCAATAACCGTTAACTATATCTTCAACATGCATTAGCTCATCACTAAATACACCTTTTCCTGCGGCTTCGCTCGACAATTTTGAACTGCGATTTTCTTGCTGTTGCTCTTCAATTATTTTGTCGCTTTCAATAACACTTAACATACCTAAAAATATATACAAAAGGCCTTGGCCGCCTGCATCTACAACTCCTGCTTTTTTTAAAACCGGTAATTGCTCCGGTGTATAATCAAGAGCAACTTGTGCACTTTCACATACAATTTTCCACAGTTTAACTATGTCTTTTTCGGCGCTTTCGTTTGCTTTTTCGCTTGCAACACGTGCAACTGTAAGCATTGTGCCTTCGGTTGGTTTCATAACGGCTTTGTATGCAGCTTGAACACCGGCTTCAAGTGCTGCAGATAAATCTTTAGCGCTTGCTTGTTTTTTGTCTTTCATTGCTTTTGCAAAGCCCCTAAAAAGAAGGCTGGTTATAACGCCGCTGTTTCCTCTTGCGCCGCGTAACATTGCACTTGCTGCAACACTTGCAGCTTTGTCAACCGTACAATCATCGCCAAGCAATAAAAGCTCGTCGTGAGCGGCGCCCACAGTCATGCTCATGTTTGCGCCTGTGTCACCGTCCGGTACGGGAAAAACGTTAAGTTCGTCTACACTTGTTTTATAATTTGATAAGTTATTAGCACCAGAAATAATGCTGTCTCTTAAAATTTTGCCTGTTATCATATGATTAGTCACCTCAAAAAAAATTACGCATTATTTAATAATAATTTTAAACAATGTCGTCTACAAAAACATTTACACGCTTAACTTTTAAAGCCGTTGCATCTTCAACAGCGTATTTAACTTTGTGTGTAATGCTTTTTACTATTGCAGCTATATTTAAACCATAAGTTACTTTTATATGCAATTCTATGCAAAGTTTACCATTTTCTTCAGTTACAACAACACCTTTGTCTGTGTTATATGACCCAAAAAGAAACTTGCGTATATTATCTGCAGCACTGCCGGTAACCATACCGCAAACACCGTAACAGCTTTGCGCAGCTATGCTTACTATGCCGGAAAAATATTCACTAGTCATGCTAACTTTGCCTATAGTGGTGTAAAGCTGAATCAAGTTAATCGCTCCTTTACTATTTAGTAATTATATTATTATACACGTTTATTAATTAATTGTACAGTGTTAAAGGCTATAATATGCAAAACCATTAAATATAAACAGTAATAAAAAAATGCAAATTATGCCATTAAACATAAAATAAATTCACGCCTTTATACAAAAAGTAAGCAACTTTTTGCTGTTTTTTATGTTGTGTAACAAATTTTATTATTAAACGTGAAAATGCATTTAATTTACACTTTAATACAAAGCTTAAGTAATAAAAAATGTTATTTTTCGCCATCAATGGTTTCTGGTTTTACACTATAATCTTTTTTATCAACCAATATTTGCAAAAAATCACTTTCTTCAAGTGGCTTTTCAAAAATAAATCCTTGTGCTAAATCACATTTTAGCAACCTTAGCATGTCTAAATGATCTTTTTGTTCAACGCCTTCAGCAACAATTTCCATCATTAAATTTTTAGCAAGTTTAATAATATTACCAACAACAATTGTGCCGCGGCTTTGGGTTAAATTGTAATTTAAAAGCTCCTTATCAAGTTTTAACACGTCTACTTTTATGTCTCTTAACCTATTTAAAGACGACACGCCGGCGCCAAAATCGTCAATAGAAATTTTAAACCCTGCTTCGCGTAAATCTTCAACTTTTTGAATAACCAATTGCAAGTCGTTAACAAAAAAGCTCTCTGTAATTTCTATTTCAATTGCGTTTCTGCTAATTTTGTTGCTCCTTAATATGCCGGATAACTTACTAACTATATTAGCGTTACGCAATAACGTTACACCCGATAAGTTAACAGAAATTGGAGGAATGCGGCACAGTGAAGAGTGTTTATGAATATATTTACAAACTTGATCTAAAACGTAAAAATCAAGTTGGCTAATAAAACCGTTTTCCTCAAAAATATGTATAAAGCTGTCAGGCATCATAATGTCGCCTGTGCTGGTAAACCAGCGAACAAGTGCCTCTGCACCTGCTATTTTAAACTCTTTTAGCTCTACTTTAGGCTGGTAAAAAATTTTAAATTCGCCTGCTTTTAAAGCGTTGTCCATGCTAAATAAAATTTTATTTAAAAGGTCACGCTCGTTGCGCATTTGCTGGGTAAATTCAAAATAAGTTGTACCGTGTATTTTTTTGCCTTTCATTCTTGCAAGGTGGCATAAATCTATCATATGGTTAACAGATTCTTGCGTGTTTTGTATATAATAACTGCCCCTGCTTAAATTAATATCAAAGTGTTTACCAAGTATTTCTTGTATACCCTTTTCAAGGCAATCGTCGCACATTTCTTTAAAGCAAATATTACGCTGTGAAGATGTATGTGACCTGAAAATTAAAAAAACATCATCTTTGTCTCTTGAAACAAGAGATTGATTTGAAAAAGATTCAGTTAAAAGCTTTGCAACTTTTTGCAAAACAAGCGTTCCTACATCATAGCCGTAAACCTCGTTTATAATGCCAAAAGAATCTATATCTATAGATATAAGCATATATTCATTAGGTTTTGCGGTGCTTAAAATGTTTGCAATTTCAGCACAAAAAGTTTCGCGTGTTTTTAAACCTGTAAGGTTGTCGTATTTTGTAGCTTCAAGCAAAGAATTTTTGTTAAAAAGTTGCTTTTTAAAATATAAAACAAGTAAAACTGCAACAACCAATATTACAACTAATACTATAACTGCAATAAGCAACAAATTGTTTATGTTTGTTGTAGGCTCGCTAGTTTGCACCTCGGCGTTTAAAGCAATTGGCAAGTTAGCTGCTTTAATAAAAGTGCCTGCAAAACACGTGGCGGTTAGGGCAAAACATAGCCCTGTAAACAAAATTAACCTAAAAAACAATGCTTTTTTCATAAAACTGTACCTCAATTTAAATAGTGAAAGGCGTACGTTTGCCGTAAACACGGCGCAATAAAAGCTAAGGATAAAAAGGCATTTCGTTGAAAGTATATTTATAATAAGCTTAAATAAACTTTTGAGTACAATTTATTATATTTTGAAATAAAAGCTATAAATAGCAAAAACACATTATTAACACATATTAAATTATTAAAGTTACAATTATTAAGTTGCAACTTGTTTTTTAGTAATTACGTTACAAATACTATATTTAACTTTCTTTAAAGATTTTTGCAAATTGTTTAAAGTCTACAACCCAGCCAAGATAATTTTTTGTGGGTAGTATAAGAACATAGTAGCATATAACCATAGTAATAGCCGCTTGCATTAGCATAGTTGCTCCGCCTATGTCGCTAACTGTTAAACCAAATGCAGCAAACGCAAGTGGTAAAAGCGTTTTAATAACTTGTTCAAACCCGCAAAAATATAAAGTGCAGCTGCCAATTTTCCATAAAGCGGGTATGTTTTGTAGGAGCATACTTAAAACGGCAACGCTCCACATACCGGTTAGTATGTATAAAAATTGTTCGGCACTTAACATAAAAAAAGTTGGCTGGGTAATGCCCATTAAACTTGGTATGTAACCAAGCCCGTAGTAAAAGCCAAAATAAGATATAAACAAACACAAAGATGTTATGCATAAAAGCAATGTCTTTGCAATATTGTTCCACGTTTTTGCAGGATATTTATTAAACAAATAATGTGCAATGTCTCCTATTGCATAGTAAATTATAAAGCGGCCTGCCATGTCTATGCCCCAAGGGGCAACAGGGTCTTCTCTTATAAATTTTACAGTAACGCTTATTGCAAAACAAACACCAAGCAATAAAAGTTTGTTTTTAATTAACTTTTGTAAAATGTGGTAAAAAATAGATAAAAAAAACAGGCACGGCAAAAACCATAATGCAGCAACCGGCACCATGTTTCTGCCACCATGTGCTACACGGCGCAACCAGTCTAAAATTTCAGATAGTGACATTTGCATTATTAAAATTCTTAAAAACAAGCTAATGGCACAAAAAGTAATGTAAGGCCAAACTACCCGTTGTAAGCGTAATTTAACAAAGTGCATAATACTGTCTTTTTCATGGTTGTAACAGCAAAAGCCAGAGCAAAAGAAAAAGCAAGGAACAAGTAAAAGAAAAAAGTATAGCCCATATCGCCCCATGCCTGAATAATGAACAGTGTACACAAAAAACATAGCAAATAATTTCATTACATCTATCCAGTAAAAGCGTTTGTTTTCAGGCATAAAAACTCCGTTCTTTATAAAAAACATATTGCAAATTTTATAACAAAATAATTTTAAAATTAGTATTTAAATTATAATATATAGTATTTAAAATGTCAATTTTGAATGGTGGATTTTGCGCAAACAAATATTAAAATTTAATAAATGCAA
>CAYJDK010000088.1:450-2407 GCA_964368905.1 uncultured Bacteroides sp. | reverse complement strand
AAAAAATTGATAGTGCAACTTGTTTAAAACTATACTAAAAAAACAAGCACAGTGCATAAAATTTGCAGTTAATAATGAAAAAAAGAAAGGATAAAATAAATCGTAACATATAATTGTTTTGCTTTTCATAAAATTTAATTAGGCATTATATTTGTAAAGGAGGGCGGTTTATGTTTTCGGCCATATTGGCTTTTGTTGCTAGCCACATTTTATATTTTGCATTGCATTTAGAAACTAGCAGTTTTCCAAAACCGTTAACGGCAACACAGGAGAAAGAGGCGTTTTTGGCTTTTAAAAAAGGAGATAAAGCCGCACGCGATTTACTTATAAAACATAATTTACGTTTAGTTGCACACGTGGTAAAAAAGTATTACGCAGGATATTCAGAACATGAAGACCTTATAAGCATAGGAACGATTGGAATGATAAAGGCTGTTAACAGTTTTGACTGTGAGAAAGGTGCAAAGTTTTCTACTTATGCCGCACGTTGTATTGAAAATGAAGTTTTAATGCACTTTAGATGTGGGAAAAAGGATCAAAATGTTGTGTCGCTTTACGATGCACTTGATAACGAAGCAAATAAAAATGCCTTAACATTAAACGATGTAATGGCAGACACATTTGACATGGCACTTGCGTGTGAAAATAAAGAAGACGTAAAAAAATTGCACAATATAATAACACAACTTGATAAACGCAGCCGTGAAATAATAATTTTAAGGTATGGGCTTTGTGGCAAAAAGCCTTTAACACAACAGCAAGTTGCAAAGGAACTTAAAATAAGCAGAAGTTATGTTAGTAGAATTGAAAAAAAGTCTATAGAAAAAATAAGGCGTATATTTAAAAATAAATAAGTTTATTAAAAAATTAATAAACATAAATTTACAATAACACATGAATAGCATATAAAAACATACAATGTAAAAAATTAGCATTGTATATTGCACTAAATTGCCTATGTTGGTAAAGTGCAAACACTGCATAACTGGGTATATAAAGTACTATACCTATCACACAAAAAGTTGTTAAGAGTGTGCTCGTTATTTTGTTCACAAGTAGGCAACAAAAGTGTCATTGTGCTTCCAATTCCAAAGCGGCTTTCTGTAATTAAGCGCCCACCGTAAACGTGCATATATTTTTTTGCTATTGTAAGCCCAAGCCCAAGGCCGGGTTTTGGTGCGTGTTCATCGTATGGGTCAAGCGAAACAAACGGCTTAAAAACTTTGTGCACAACTGTGGGCCGTATACCTTTTGAGTTATCGTGTATTTTAATAATAATATTGTTTTTTGTAGTGTAAACGCGTATTTTAATATGCGGGTTTTCTGCCGCATATATTAAACTATTGCTAAGCAAATTTCCTATACACACAAAAAATAATCGTTCATTTGCATTAACCCATGCATGTGCTGAAAAATTAAAATCTATAACTGCGGTTTTGCATATTTGCCTTGCACTAATAAC
This sequence comes from uncultured Bacteroides sp., assembly GCA_964368905.1. GTDB lineage: Bacteria > Bacillota > Clostridia > Oscillospirales > Ruminococcaceae > Ruthenibacterium. The sequence continues at coordinate 945 of CAYJDK010000088.1, read as the reverse complement.
AAAATCTTGCAGTGCACTCGTTACGCAAAAAGGTGCTTTTGCCGGTGTGTATTCTTCAAGTTCAAAATATGCACTTAAATTTTGTGCCATTCGTAAATTTTCGTATGCACACCGCAATAAAATATCTATGCCGGCTGCGTCATAATTATTGTGCTGGGCACTGTGGCGCACAGCAGGCAAAATTGATAAAATAGTAGAAGTTGTTTCTCTTAAATTTTCGCTTATGATTAACGAACTTTTATGGTTCATTTATTTTTTCCTTTCAAACACAAAAAATATAAAAATATTGCTAAAATGTTAATTAAAGTATAATAATATTTGCTTTATTGTATGAAGTTTTAATAAATGTATTCAAATTTATGTACTTTGTGTTAAAAAAATGTCAAAACACTTGCACATAAGCTAAGTTTAATGTACAATATTAGCAATAGACAACAACGCCTTAAACCGCAAAGAGCGGTTTGGCTGCGTTAATAAATTTTGTCTTAATGCTAG
>CAYJDK010000088.1:0-440 GCA_964368905.1 uncultured Bacteroides sp. | reverse complement strand
TAAAAGTTGCAATTAATGGTTTTGGCAGAATTGGTCGTTTGGCGTTTCGTCAAATGTTTACAGCAGACGGCTACGAGGTTGTAGCAATAAATGATTTAACAAGCCCTAAAATGCTTGCTCATTTGTTGAAATACGACACAGCACAAGGAAGATATGACGGACACACAGTTGAACATGACGATACATCTATAACAGTGGACGGCATAAAAATAGAAATTTTGGCAGAGAAAGACCCTGCAAATTTGCCTTGGGGTAAAATTGGCGTAGACGTTGTGCTTGAATGCACAGGTTTCTTTACAGCTAAATCAAAATCTCAAGCTCACATAGATGCAGGCGCACGTAAAGTTGTTATATCTGCACCGGCTGGCAACGATTTGCCAACAGTTGTTTTTGGTGTTAATGAAAATATTTTAACAAGCGAAGATACAATTGTTTCAGCG
>CAYJDK010000087.1:7553-8137 GCA_964368905.1 uncultured Bacteroides sp. | reverse complement strand
AAGCTCGTCTTTAATTTTAAGTTCGTCCATGGCTTCTCTAATATGTTTGTAATTGTCGTTGCAGCGGGCGTCGTAACCACCAAGTGCGGCAAACCTGGGCTTAATATGCGGCTGTTTTTTTACCGGCTGCTGCGAAACAGCCGTAGCAGGAGTTGTAGGAACTTTACTCTTTTTTGAAAATAGTGACATAATAATCTCCGTTTCATAGCACTTTAATATTTTAAGTAAGTGCTATAGTTTTATTTTTATATAAAAATTATATTAAATTTCAGTATTTTCGTTGTTGGCTAAACTTTGTATAAAAAGTTCTTCAAGTTGTTTTTCGCTAACGCTTTGCGGTGCATTACTCATAATTTCGCCTGCGTTTTGCATTTTTGGGAATGCAATAACGTCTCTGATAGAATCTCGATAAGCAAGTAGCATAACTAGCCTGTCAAAACCAAAAGCCATGCCGCCGTGTGGCGGTGCACCATATTTATATGCCTCAATTAAAAACCCAAAACTTTCATTTGCGTAATCTTCATCAAGGCCAAGTGCGTTAAACATGCGCTCTTGCAATTCAGGGTTGTTTATACGTATAGAAC
>CAYJDK010000087.1:0-7543 GCA_964368905.1 uncultured Bacteroides sp. | reverse complement strand
TGCACGCACACTGCAAGGCTCGGATTCAAGTTTTTCAATATCATCATGCTCCGGCATTGTAAACGGGTGATGCTTTGCAACAAGGCGGTCGTTTTCTTCATCTTTTTCAAATAATGGGAACTGAGTAACCCACAAAAAGTTAAACGTGTCTTTATCAATCATGTTGCATTTTTCGCCAACGGCAAGCCTAACTTGACCCAGTGCCGTACATGCTTTTTCGCTGTTAGAATCAGCAACAATTAAAAGTACGTCGCCCGGTTTTGCGTCTGTCTTATTGTATAATGCAGCCTTTTCGTCGTCTGTTAAAAACTTTTCAAAACTGCTTGATGTAGCCTCTTGAGATATACGAGAATATGCAAGGCCTTTAGCGCCATATGTTTTTGAAACTTCAACAAGCTTATCAACTTCTTTGCGTGTAAGTGTATCGTAACAACCTTTTGCATTAATGCAGTGTATGCTACCACCGTTTTCTATTGCAGACTTAAACACTACAAATTCGCTGTTTTTCATTATATCTGTAATATTAATAAGTTCTGTGCCAAAACGCATATCAGGTTTATCACTGCCAAAGCGGCTTATAGCTTCTTTATATGGTAAACGTAAAAAAGGTGTTTTAATATTTACATTTAAAATGTCTTTAAATATTTTAGCCATAAGTCCTTCGTTAGTTGAGTAAATATCTTCTTCAGATACAAAAGACATTTCCATATCAATTTGAGTAAATTCCGGCTGACGGTCTGCACGAAGATCCTCGTCTCTGAAACAGCGAACGATTTGATAATATTTATCAAAGCCAGACAACATTAATAGTTGTTTGTAAAGTTGAGGAGATTGAGGCAAGGCAAAAAATTTGCCGGGCTGTACACGGCTTGGTACAAGGTAATCTCTTGCGCCCTCGGGTGTGGATTTAATTAACATAGGTGTTTCAATTTCTATAAAATTATTTTCATCATAGTAGTCTCTTACACATTTGGCAACTTTGCTGCGCATTACAATTGGGCTGTGAACCTCGGGTCTTCTTAAATCAAGGTATCTGTATTTTAAACGCAATTCGTCTTTAACTTTTATTTCGTCACGTATTTCAAACGGAGTTGTTTGTGCAGTACTTAAAATATGCATTTGAGAAACAAAAAGTTCAACGTCTCCTGTTTCAATTTTGTCTGTTTTTGCAGAGCGTTCGCGCAGCACACCGCTTGCAATTACAACATATTCGCTTTTTAATTCCTGGGCACTTAAAAATACTTTTTTATCTGTACTATCATCAAAAATTAGCTGCAAAATGCCGCTTGTATCTCTTAAATCTGCAAAAATAACACCGCCTTTATCTCGGCTTTTAGCAATAGAGCCGGCAACTGTTATAAGCTGGCCTATATTTTCTTTGCGTAAAGTTCCGCAATAATTTGTGCGGCGCATATTTTCTGGTAGTTGCATAAAATGGTCAATCCTTTCAGGTAAATTGTAATAAGTAGTATATTGAACAAATTACAATAATTAAACTTTGGTTTATATTTTTAATAGCGTGTGCAATGCACACGCTAATTTTTATTTAAAACAGTATATCATAAATATAAAATTTAAACAATATTTCTACATTCAAGGTAGTAACGTTTTTCTTTAGCAGTACCCATGCTAAATGTTTTGCGTGGCAAAACACCACCCAAAACAACTCCTTTAAAAATATCGCCTTTTTCAAATTCAGGCAAAATAATTCCTACACAGTTTTGGCTTGCAAGTTTTTTTACAACATCTTTACCGTGTATATAATCAACATGCATATGGCTATTTTTATGCTTTTCACAAAAATAATCAATAAAGGCTTCTACCGTGCCTACACAAAGAGCATAGGGGGAATTATCTATACAAAAATCCTCGCAGAAATTGCTGCTTAATAATTGAGCATACTGTGCACTTTTATTTGTTGAGTTTGTGCCGGTGCAAACATTATAACTTGCACCTTTATCATTTAACCAAGTAACAAATTCGCTTTTAAATAAGTTTATGTCTGTATTAAATATAACCCTGTGTATGGGTTCTATTTCAATTGCAGGGCTGTGAATATTAACAAGCTCAACAAGGCAATAGCGTGCAGGGTGGTTTTGCGCTTTCTCTTTTGTTATTCCTTTTTTAATCACTTCCCAGTGTGCTTTTGCCGTTGCCAAGGAGTGGTTACCGTCTCCCACGGCCATGCAAAGTGGCGTTTTGCCTTTTGCCAAAGGGTATTTTTTGTTAAAAACATCTGTGCTTCCAAGTAAAGATATGGCAGTTTCTATTCTGTTTGTTTCGCTTTTATTTGTAACGGCATAGCCTTTAGCACTGCCGCCGCCAAGCATTAAAGGTGTGTCATAAACACATTCAAGCTCGCTAATACTTTGTTCAATAGGCTCTATAACTGTGTTTTCGGCATCGTCTATTAACATTAGTATATGAGGCGTTTCAAGTTGTGCATTACTGCGAACTTTTAGACGTGGCGGTATACGAGACACAACGGTGTTTTCGCTCGGGCGTATTGCCGGCATTGCGTTTTCTTCATAGCTATATTGCTCTAAATCCACAGTTCCTACAATACCACACAATGGTTCGTTTTTATTTTCAAAATATCGTTTTGTATAAACAAAACCGTCTATTGTTTTTGTTAGCACATTTTTTTTATACTCTTTCATGTTTTCGCATATTGTATTTATGCGCTCGTCTACATTTTCGCTTTCTAAGTAAACCTCGGGCAATGTTATAAATAAAGTGCTTTTTTGGCCTTTGCAGTAATTTTCTGCTTCGTCCCAATAATCAGGCTGGCTTGTAAATTGGTCGCACGCAAGGCTTGGCCAATACTTCATATCTATATTGTTGTGCGGTAGTAATATTTTGCTTTTAGTAAATATTTTATCCATAACTAACCCCTTTTAATAAAATATGCTGTTTATATGTGCTTTAATTTTAAGGTTTTCTATAATTGTTGTTTAGCAATTTCGTCCTCGTTGCCATTTTCTTGCTCGCGTTCTAAGTCTGCAAGTTTTTTCAAAAATTTAACAAAAAATGGAATACAAAGCAAAGCCGTTGTTATGTCAGACAGTGGCTGGGCAAGCTGAACACCCGTTATACCAAACAAAAATGGCATAATAACAATGATGGGAATAAAACAAACAAAGTGCCTGCAAGAACTTAAAAAAGACGCTACTTTTGTTTGCCCCGTACATTGAAGCGCCATGATTAAAGGTAAGCTTAAACCATGTAGCGGCATGGCAAGGCATTGGGCCCTTAACGTAAGTGCACCAATTTTAACAACTTGAGGGTCGGTTGTTGAAAAAATAGATATTATATCTTCCGCAAAAACAAAACCTACGCTACCAACAATTATCATTGCAATTGTACCAACTTTAGCAGTAAATTTTAGCGTTTGCCTAACACGGCCGTATAATTTTGCGCCGTAGTTAAAACCTGCAACAGGTTGAAGGCCTTGCCCTAAACCAAGTAAAATGCAGTATAATAAATAAAAAATTCTTGAGTTAACACCCATTGCGGCAAGGGCGGCGTCTCCGTATATTCTTGCCTGCCAGTTAACACACGTTACGGCAACGCTGGATGCGCTTTGCCTAAAGAAAGAAGGCAAACCTGTTTTTAAAATATTTAACAAAACAGATTTTTTCAAAGTAACGTATTTAAAATGAAATTTTGCCTCGCTTTTATTAGATAAAAACATATATAACAATATTGAAAAACTAACTGTTTGGCTAATTGCAGTTGCAATTGCAGCGCCGGCAACGCCAAGGTTAAAAACAAATATAAAAAGAGGGTCAAGCGCTATGTTTAAAACACCGCCAAAAGTAATACCTATCATTGAAAGCGCAGATTTTCCTTGTCCTCGTAAAATATTGTTCATAACAAAAGATGCACATAAAAAAGGAGCGGCAAAAGAAATATAAAAAGCATATTCTTTTGCATATGGCTCAATGGTAGGCGTTGCACCAAGAAGGCGAACAACAAGTGTTGTAAACATTGTGCCAAACACCATAAAAACAACGCCAAAAGATAATGAACAGAAAAAACCTGTAGATGCAATTTGAGATGCTTCTGTATACTTTTGAGCCCCGAGCTTTCTTGCAACAAGGTTGCCGCTACCCATACCTATCATAAAACCAATGGCTTGAATTACACCCATTAAAGGGAATACAACACTAACGGCACCTGTTGCGCTGGTGCCTAGGCGAGAAACAAAAAAAGTATCGGCCGTGTTGTAAAGAGATATTATTAGCATGCTTATTATTGAGGGTATTGCAAGGCGAATTACAAGTGGTTCTATTGGAGACTGTGTCATTTTTATGTGGTGCAGGTTTAATTTTTGTTGAGATGTATTACTCATTATTTTCACCTATTAACTTAATATTAGGGAATTTTTCAATAAAACATACACCAAAATAACCCTCTATTGCAAGCCTTTCAATTTGTTTGCCTACTTTTTTGCACTTTTTAATATTGTAACATTGTATTGATTTCTCAATTGCTGTGCTTTTTGTAATACTACTGCAAAATTATCGGTATCGTTATACAAAAGCGCAACTCGCTTTGCACTTTGCGGTATTTTAAACTGTTTTTCAAGCAAAATGTTTATAATGCGCTCAAACCCTATTGAAAAGCCAACAGCAGGTATGTCTCTTTTTAAAAACTTGCCAATCATATTATCGTATCGTCCGCCGCCGCCTATGGCACCGGAAAATTCAGGGCTTGTTACTTCAAAAACAACACCCGTATAATAACCTTGCCCTCTTACAAGCCGTGGGCTGTATTCAATTTTATAACTCCCAGATGATATGCTTGTTACATCGCTAATTATACTGCTCAGCATTTGTGCAATTTGCGCATCTTCGCTTTTTAAAAGAGTACGCACCTTTTCTAAAGAAAAATCGCCCAAAGAAAGAAAATCGCATAAATTGTTTATAGCAATTTCCGGCATTTCTTTTTGCAATAGCTCTTGCTTTATGCCGCTTATTCCTATTTTGTCAAGTTTATCAAAAGTAATGCAAACACTATCTATAAAATTTGGCTCAAAACCAAAATTTAAAAGCATGCTTTTTAGCATACGTCTGTCGTTTATTAAAATAGTTAAATCTTTAAAGCCTATTTCCAATAAGGCACGTGCAGTTACATCTATAAGCTCTGTTTCTGCATTTGTGGAACTATCGCCTATTATATCAATATCGCACTGAACAAATTCACGCATGCGTCCTTTTTGCGGGCGCTCTGCCCTATAAACTCTGTCTGTTTGTATAACTTTAAAAGGGTTTGGTAATTGTTGTTCGTTTGCGGCATAATAACGAGACAGCGGTAAAGTTAAATCGTAACGCAACCCCATATCTGCAATAGAATTTTCATCAATGGTGCCTGTATTCAAGGCTTTTTGCAACTTGTCGCCACGCTTCATAATTTTAAAAATAAGGTTTAAATTATCGCCGCCGTCACTCTTGTCAAGATTTTCCATGTCCTCAATTATTGGTGTGGAAATACGCACAAAACCGCTTTTTTTGTATACGGACAATATACTGTTTTGAACATAATCTCTTAAAGCTGTTTCTTCGGGTAAAAAATCTTTCATGCCTTTTAATGGCGTGGTTTTCATGTGTTATACCAATCCCTTCAACATAAGTTATGCTTTTTTGCCGGATATTTTAAGCATGTATAAACAAAAATATTAGTTGCAAATATATTTAAATGCGTGTTTTTATTTAAATGTTATTTTTAAAATGCATATAATAAAGCACAAAATTTAACGTAATTTTAAGCTTTTTTTTAACAATAGCTTGCAAAATTAAAATACGATAAAATTATACCATATTTTTTAAAAACATAAAAGCAATTATGTAAATTTTATGGTATAATATATAAAGTATAATGCTTAAAATTTTGTTAAAATTTACTTTTTTATCATGCGCTGCATTATATAATTTTTATTCTATGGCTTTCGGCTCGTGCCCTTGAGCACAACCGCCGAAATATGCCAATAAATAACACTGCGTGTTATTTATATTGTTTAAGGAGGAATATGATATGTCAAGGTTCATATTGCATTGTGATTGCAATAGCTTTTACGCCTCTGTAGAACTTTTAGATAACAAACATTTAATTGACAAGCCTGTTGCCGTTTGCGGTAACCCAAAAGCGCGCCACGGAATAATACTTGCAAAAAATGAAATAGCAAAAAAATACGGCATTAAAACGGCGCAAACAGTTCACAGTGCATTAAAATTGTGCCCAGAGCTTGTGCTTTTGCCACCACACCGTGAAAAATATGCAAAGTACAGTGAAATTATAAATAGTATTTATGCGGATTTTACAGATTTAGTAGAACCGTTTGGAATTGATGAAAGCTGGCTTGACATAACAAATTCTTACCGCCTTTTTGGGCAAAGTGCAAAAGAAGTTGCCGATATTATACGCAATACGGTAAACGAAAAAACAGGCCTTACAATATCGGTGGGTTTAAGTTTTAATAAAGTTTTTGCAAAATTAGGCTCTGATTATAAAAAACCAAACGCATTAACAGTGTTTGATGAACAAAATTATAAAATGCTTATATGGCCAATGCCGGTAGAAGATTTGCTTTATGTTGGTAAAGCCGCAAAAAATACATTGTTAAAAATGGGTATTAAAAATATAGGCCAACTTGCGGCGGCATCACCGCAAGAATTGCATAAGAACATGGGCAAACTAGGTGTAGAATTAAACAAATATGCACTGGGGCTTGACGATTCCCCCGTACAGGAATACAATAAAAAACAAGATGTAAAAAGTATAGGTAGCGGATTTACGTTTAGCCGTAACCTTATAGGACAAGACGACATAAAAGCGGGTATATATAACTTGGCAGACGAAGTTGCAACAAGGCTTAGAAAAAATGCACTTTATACAACGTGTGTTCAAATAGTAATTAAAGATACGGCGTTAAAAACAATTTCAAGGCAAAAACAATTAAATAGCCCAACGTGCCTTGCAAAAGACATTGCAAAAACAGCATTTGAAATTGCACTTGAAAATTGGGACTTAAAAAAACCAATAAGGATGATAACAGTTACGGCACAAAACCTTACAGAAGACGCGCAAAACAGTCAAATATCTTTTTTTGAAGCCGGCGCGCAGGTGCAAAGAGATAAAAGAGAAAAATTAGAGCGCAGTTTAGATAAAATAAGAGGTAAATACGGAAAACATTCTATAAAAGCAGGGCGCAACGTTAAAAATGATATTGGTTTGCAATTAATAAAAACACAAGAGGAAGAATAAAAGCAAAGATGTTATATTTATAAAAACGTATAAAAAGAATGGAGAATTATTATGGTAAAACATGTAGTAATGTGGAATTTAAAACCTGAAAAAAACAATGGTGAAAACTTGAAAAAATTAAAACAAGTAATAGAAAACCTGCAAGGCAAAATACCGGGGCTTTTAAGTGCAAATGTAAATTTTGGCTTTAACGGGTATCAAGCCGTTTTAATTAGCGAGCTCACAGATAAACAAGCACTTGAAGATTATGACGTGCACCCTGAACATGTAGGTATAT
>CAYJDK010000086.1:3764-8140 GCA_964368905.1 uncultured Bacteroides sp. | reverse complement strand
TTTCAGGTTAAAAGACGGGGGCGTACAATTATTTGTGCGCCCTTTTTTATTTTGTAATTTTAAAAAAATTACCGCAATTTGCGGCTGAACGGATAATATTATGAACGATATACAACTAAAAAAAACGCCCCTATATGACGAACACTTAAAACTTGACGGTAAAATGGTACCGTTTGCTGGTTTTTGCTTGCCTGTTCAATACAAAACAGGCGTAATTGCAGAGCATATGGCCGTGCGTGAAAAAGCCGGTATTTTTGACGTTTCTCACATGGGCGAAGTAATAATTAAAGGAAAAAACGCACTGTGTAATTTAAATTATATTATGACAAACTCGTTTGATACAATGGAAAACGGCACTTGCAGGTATACGTTAATGTTAAACGAGGACGGCACACAAGTTGACGATTTAATTGTTTACAAAATGGAAAGTGAAGAATATCTTCTTGTTCTTAACGCATCTAACACAGATAAAGACATACAGCACATTTTAAAACATTTAAAAGGCGATTGTACCATAACTGATATTTCTGATAAAACGGCACAAATCGCTCTTCAAGGGCCGCAAAGCCATAACATTTTAAAAGAGCTTTGCTCACAAGAACTGCCTAATAAAAATTACACATTTAAAAGCAATATTACTATTGCAGGCGTAAACTGTCTTGTTTCAAGAACAGGCTATACCGGAGAATTTGGCTATGAACTATACATGGATAACAGCGGCGCAAAAACAGTTTGGCAAAAGCTATTAAGCACCGGAGCCGTAGCATGTGGCCTTGGCGCAAGAGATACTTTAAGGTTAGAGGCATCCATGCCATTATACGGGCACGAACTTTCAGACAAAATTCATGCAATGTCAACAGGGCTTAACTTTGCAATAAAAACACAAAAGCAAGATTTTATTGGTAAAAGTGCATTAGAAAACCCACCACAAAACTTACCCGTGCGTGTAGGCCTTAAAGCAATAGACAAAGGCATTGTGCGTGAAAACGAGAGCATATTTTGTAATGATGTTGAAATTGGAATTACAACAAGCGGTACATATTGCCCGCATTTAGGCGCCGCATACGCCATGGCGTATGTGCAAAAACCATATAATGAACTAGGCAAAACAGTTTATGTTAATATTAGGGGAAGAAAAATTAACATGAGCGTTGTTGCATTGCCTTTTTATAAATTAAAATAATTGTTTGCCACAATACGGCAGGAAGGAATTACTATGAACACACCAAATGAACTAAAATACTCTAAATCTCACGAATGGGTTAAACAAATTAGCGCAGGCAAAGTGCAAATTGGTTTAACTGACTACGCTCAAGACCAACTTGGCGACATTGTTTTTGTAAATTTACCTGAAGTTTCAGACAGCGTTATAACAGGCGAAGTTTTTGCAGATGTTGAGAGCGTAAAAGCAGTTTCAGACGTTTACAGCCCTGTAACAGGCGATGTTAGTGCCATAAACGAAACATTGCTAGACAGCCCTGAAGCCATTAATGTTGACCCTTACGATGCTTGGTTTATTGAAGTGGAAAATATTAAAGATACAGAAAATTTATTAACGGCAGACGAGTATATTGCCTTTTGCAAAGAGTAATATTATACATTTTGTTAATTTTTATTTAATTATACAAATAGTGTTAATTACTTTTATATATTTATAAGTTAACTTAATTTTGCAAAACATAATTGTTTTTTATTATGCACAAAATATTTATAGTAATATTAGCACATATAATTTTAGGTTTTTTCTTAAATTATTTGCATGTTTTAATTATTAATTTGTATTGCATTTTTTGTAACTCACATTTATTTACGGAGGATTTAAATGGCACAGTATATACCTTCTACCAAGGCACAAAAAAATGAAATGTTAAAAGAACTTGGAATCGAAACATCTCTTGATTTGTTTAAAGACGTTCCAAAAGATGTTTTGCTTACAAAACTTAATTTACCCGATGCAATAAGCGAGGCAGAACTTTTTAACCACATGCAAAACTTAGCAAATAAAAACAAGGTTTTTTCTTTTATTTTTAGAGGCGCCGGTGCATACGACCACTACATACCGTCTATTGTAAAACGCGTTACGGCAAAAGAAGAGTTTGTAACTGCTTATACCCCATATCAAGCAGAAATAAGCCAAGGCATTTTACAAAGCATATTTGAATACCAAACCATGATATGTATGTTAACCGGTATGGATTCTTCTAATGCGTCTATATACGACGGTGCAAGTGCCGCGGCAGAGGCAATGGCAATGTGCAGCGAGCGAAAACGCAACAATGTTATAATTTCAAACACTGTGCACCCTTTTGTAATACAAACAATAAAAACATATTGCCGTGCAAACGATATGGAATGTATTGTATTAAAAGGCGAAAACGGTGTTACAAATGAAGCCGAACTTGAAAGCATAATTAACGAAGAAACAGCCGGTGTTTTAATACAACAACCTAACTATTTTGGAAATATAGAAGACGCAACACGCATAGGCCAAACTGTGCACAATGCCGGCGCAAAGTTTGTAATGAGCGTTAACCCAATTGCGGCCGCAGTATTAAAAACACCTGCAAAATGCGGTGCCGATATTGTAGTTGGAGAGGGTCAGCCTCTTGGTATTCCACTTTCTTTTGGCGGCCCTTACCTTGGCTTTATGGCTTGCACCGGGCAACTTACAAGAAGGCTGCCCGGCAGAATTGTGGGCCAAACACAAGACAGTAACGATAAACGCTGTTTTGTTTTAACACTTCAAGCACGTGAACAGCATATCAGGCGCGAAAAAGCAAGCAGTAATGTTTGCTCTAACCAGGCACTTTGTGCATTGCGTGCAGGCGCATACATGGCAACTTTGGGGCCAACCGGTATGCAACAAACAGCACAACTTTGTTACAACAAAGCGCATTACCTAGCACAGGAGCTATGTAAAATTAATAATGTTACATTAAAATACAACACGCCGTTTTTTAACGAATTTGTTACACAATTGCCTGTTGATGCCGACAAAATTTTACAAAAACTTGAAGAAAATAATATTCTTGGTGGTTTGCCAGTAGACGATGGAATTTTATGGTGTGCAACGGAAAAAAACACAAAAGAGCAAATAGACAAAGTTGTTAGCATTGTTAAGGAGGTGTGTAAATAATGGAGTTAATATTTGAAAAATCTTTTGAAGGACGCAGTTGCAGTATTGTACCAAAAAGTGATGTACCTAATGTTGAAATACCAAAAGAATTTATAAGAGAGCAAACGCTTGGCTTGCCTCAAGTGTCTGAAATAGGCATTTCTCGCCATTATACACAGCTTGCTAAAAACGTTCATGGCGTTAATAGCGGCTTTTACCCTCTTGGCAGTTGCACAATGAAATATAACCCTGCAATTAACGAGGAAATATCATCTTTTAACGGGTTTGCAAATATACACCCACTTCAACCAATCCACACCGTACAAGGTTGCCTTGAAGTTTATGCAAGGGCCGAACACAGCATTTGTGAAGTAACAGGCATGGACGCCGTTACGTTTCAACCTGCGGCAGGTGCCCACGGAGAATTTACCGGCCTATTAATGATTAAAGCATACCACGAGGCAAACGGAGATTTTAAGCGCAAAAAGGTTATTGTGCCGGACTCTGCACATGGAACAAACCCCGCAACGGCAACCATGAATGGGTTTACTGTTGTTAACGTACCTTCTACACAAGATGGCTGTGTAGATTTAGAAAAATTGCGCCAAGTTGTTGGCGAAGACACTGCCGCATTAATGCTTACAAACCCAAACACACTTGGAATTTTTGATAAGAACATTATGGAAATAACGCAAATAGTACACGATGCCGGCGGTTTAAATTATTATGATGGCGCAAATTTAAACGCTATTATGGGTATAGTTCGCCCCGGTGATATGGGATTTGACGTTATACATTTAAATTTACACAAAACAATGGGCACTCCACATGGCGGTGGCGGCCCCGGCAGTGGCGCAGTAGGTACTAAAAACATACTAAAACCATTTTTACCTGCCGAACATGTTACACAAAGTAACAATAAATTTAATTTTGAGCAATATGAAAAAAGCATTGGTAGGGTTGTTAGTTTTTACGGGAACTTTGCCGTTACGCTCCGCGCACTTTGTTACATGCTTAACCTTGGTGGCAATGGTTTGCGTTTAGCAAGTACTACCGCAGTATTAAACGCAAATTACATGAAATCCAAAATAGAAAAGCACTGTAAAGTTATACCTGCTGATGTTTGTATGCATGAATTTGTTATGTCGCTTGAAGATATTAAAAATGAAACAGGTGTTAAAGCAATAGACATTGCAAAAGCAATGCTTGACTACGGTATGCACCCACCTACTATGTATTTCCCTCTTATTGTGCCGGAAGC
>CAYJDK010000086.1:0-3754 GCA_964368905.1 uncultured Bacteroides sp. | reverse complement strand
CTTATTAAAAAAAGCTACAACTAACCCGCAAGAGCTAAAAGACGCACCTCTTACAACATCTTGCGGCAGGCCAAACGAAGTTACTGCTGCAAGAAACCCAGTATTAAGGTATATAGCCGAATGATAAAAAAATTAACCGTTGTGCAAACAAGCGAAACTAACCCACACAAAAATATTGCCATGGAACATTATTTGCTTGAAAACGTTGAAAACGACGAAATAATAATGTACTTATGGCAAAATTATAAAACGGTTGTAATTGGTAAAAACCAAAACTGCCATACCGAGTGTAAGGTTGAAAAGCTTTACACCGACGGCGGTTTTTTAGCTCGAAGATTATCCGGCGGCGGTGCAGTTTTTCACGATTTGGGTAATTTAAACTTTACTTTTATAGCAAAAAGTGAAAACTATAACGTAGAGCGGCAAACAAATGTTATTTTAAATGCCGTTTTACAGTTGGGCATAAACGCTGTTCGCACAGGGCGTAACGACATACACGCACAAGGGCGCAAATTTTCAGGCAATGCTTTTTATAAAAGTGGCAATAAAATGATGCATCACGGCACACTTTTATTAAATACAGATATTTTTAAACTTTCAGAATACTTGACTGTTCAACCTGAAAAATTAAAAAGCCATGGAGTTAAATCTGTAAAGTCTCACGTTGTTAATTTGTGCGAGCTCAATAGCCAAATAACACCCACATTAATGTGCGAAAAACTCATATATTCTTTTGAAAAAGAATACGGCCTAAAAAGCATAAATGCAAACATTTTAATGTTTAATGAAAAACGTATTGATGAGCTTTACAAAATATATAAAAGCGATGATTGGTGCAAAGGTAAATTGCAACATTTTAGTTATGTTTTAAAGCGCCGTTTTTCTTGGGGTTTTGCAGAGCTTTGTTTTAATGTTAACGGCAACACAATAACAAGTGCCGCACTTTATACAGATGCACTTTGTGAAACATTACCACAAATTATTTGTGATGGGTTAATTAATACCCCATTTAATAAAAACACGCTCGCACATTACATTTTAAGCTTAATTGAAACTAATGAAGAATTAAAAGATATTTTATTAGACATTAATTGTTTAATAAAACAAGAATTTGAGAATTAAACAATTTTATTTTAATATTAACAAAACAACTGATGTATTTTTTGTACAAACAGTTGTTTTTTTATAAAAAAATGTTATACTTAAACTAGTGCTATATAAAATTGTGTAGTTTTATGTGTTAATTTAAAAAAATTAATCGTTAATAGCTTGTTCTGTATTGGTTTATATGCATTATTAATTTAATGCATTTGCTTAAAGGGAGTGTGTATATGGCAAATAAAAATGACTATTCTTTAGACTTTTTAAATGATTATGAAAAGTGTCGTGTTATAATTAAAGATGCCGATACAGAAAGCACCGTTACAGACACCACAATTTTAGAATATGACAAGGATTTTCATTCTATAAAAGTTAAACTACCACTTAAATACAAATCAACTACCGGTAAGTTCTCTTTACTTATTTTTACATCAAATAAAGTGCTTATTTATCTTGGCACAACAAGAAAGGTTTTTAACCTTGGCTTTACCGAAATTGCACTTTACAGCGGTAGAATTAAAGAGGATAGAAAAGCACAAAGGTTTCCAATAAATATAAACGGTATTGTTTGCGGTATTGTAATAGATAATAAAACAATTACTTTACGCAAACCCCTTGATATACAGGCAATTAACATTAGCGCAACAGGCATATTACTCAACACAATGTCCGACTGTTTTTTTAAAGGTTCTATTGTAAAAATAGAAGTTGAGATGTACGGGGCAATTACAACGCTTTATTGCAACGTTGTAAGAATTAAAGAAACAGACATGAGCTGCTCTGATTACGGTTGTAGACTTGTTAGTTTTGATGAACCCGAAGGAGGACAATAATGAACGATTTTAAATCTAACTTATATCCACTTTCGATAGATTATTTGTACGATGGCATGGAAGTACAAGACGAAATATATAACTATAACGGTAAAGTTGTATTGCTTGGCAAAGGCGCTATTTTAGACGACGACAGAATTGCAAAGTTAAAAAGATTTAACGCAGGCGAAAACCAAATATACGTTTTACCTCAAATACGAAAAGAGCTAATTAACAGAAAAGCTACAAGAGGCGAATCTGAACAAAAATATTTTGAAACTACAACCGGGTATACTCAAGTAAAAATGCAAACAGAAGAAATGCTTACAAAAATGAGATATACCAATAAGGCAGATAAGCATCAGGCAGACGAAATACAAAAAAAAATACACAAAAAAATACAAAGCACAAACCTTGTTGATATTTTTAACCTAATTAATGCACCACGCCCTGTTGAAGAATATTTACAAAGACATTGTATAAACGTTGGCATGTTAAACGGTTTAATGGGCACATGGCTAAAAATGAGCCAACACGATATTGACGAGCTTATTTTATGCGGCATTTTGCACGACTCCGGCAAAACAAAAATACCTGCCGAAATTTTAAATGCACCACGCAAATTAACAACAGAAGAGTTTAATACAATTAAAAAACATCCTGTTTATTCTTTTGAACTACTGAGCGAAGGCAAGGCTTTTTCAAACAATGTTAGGTTTGCCGCACGCCACCACCACGAAAAAGTAGATGGCACCGGTTACCCGGACGGGCTAAAACAAGCCGATATCTCCACATTTGCAAAAATAACATCTATTTCTGATGTATATGATGCAATGGCATCAAAGCGCAGCTATAAAGACAGTTGTAACCCACTTGAAATTCTTACTCAATTTGCAAACGGAGAATTTTCCGGCTTTGACGAAACGTTGCTAAAAGCATTTTTACAAAAAATGCCGGCACAATTTTTAGGCAAAACCGTTTTAATGAGCAACGGCGAAGTAGGTACTATTGAATATATTATGCCAAACGATATACAATACCCCATTGTAAGGGTAAAAAACGACGTGCGCCAAGCTAGCGATGAATGGAGCTGTGTTCAAGTTATTGTAGAGGATGTTAAAGAATTTGACTCTGCATTTGGCGTTATAAAGATTTCGGAATAAATGTAATAGTTTGGCCTATGCACTTTTAGCTTTTTAGCATTTGCTTTTATGGCTAAAAGTGCATAATTATTTTAAAAATTGTAAAGGAAAATTTAATTTTGGGTACTATTGTAAATTCATTTGCCATAATTTTTGGTGGTTTAATTGGCATGCTTTTAAAATCACGCATAAAAAAGTCTCACGGAGAATCTTTAAACAAGGCTTTAGGTGTTGCAGTTTTAATTACCGCCTTTAACGGAATAATGACATCTATGCTTTCAGTTAGCGAGACAGGTGCGCTAAAAAGCCAAGGCGAGCTAGAGCTTATTATTAGCCTTGTAGTTGGTGTATTAATTGGAGAAATTTTACGTATAGACGACAGATTAATTAACTTAGGTGTAATAATTGAAAAAAAACTAAATTTAACAGGCTTTGGCAAAAGCTTTGTTAACGGCTCTTTAATATACTGTGTTGGTGCAATGACTATTATAGGTGCTATTAATGATGGCTTCGGAGATCCTTCTATTCTTTACATTAAAAGTATGTTAGACGGAATCTCCAGCATAATATTTTCTGCAACTCTTGGTCCCGGTGTTATATTTTCTTCTATCCCTGTTTTTATTTACCAAGGTTCAATTTCTTTAATGGCAGGCACGCTTGAACCTTTGCTAAACAGCGGCTTACTAACTCAAATATGCG
>CAYJDK010000085.1:0-8141 GCA_964368905.1 uncultured Bacteroides sp. | reverse complement strand
CAATAGCAAGTGTAGCAACTGCAAAGTTTATTAAAAAGGCGGCAATTGCAACAGGTAAGGCAATAGCAATAGCAAGCGTAGCAACTGCAAAGTTCCTTAAAAAGGCGGCAATTGCAACAGGTAAAGTAATAGCAATAGCAAGCGTAGCAACTGTAAAATTTATTAAAAAGGCGGCAATTGCAACAGGTAAGACAATAGCAATAGCAAGCGTTGCAACGGCAAAAGTAGTTACAAAAACTAGCATTGCAGTTGCAAAAGGTATAAAAATTGGATTTGTTGCATCTGTTAAGATTTTAGTAAAAATTGTTGTTTCAATAGGTAAATTTTTAAAATTTATTTGGTTGAGCTTAGTAGACTTAGTAAATTCTGCAGTAGAGGCAATTTCTAAAAGCATAAGGAAGTCACAAAAATCAGCACAGCAAAAGGCTGAACTAAACGCCCAAAGAAAAGCCCAAGAGATAAACAAACAACAATTACGTGAGGCCGTAGCGGTTACAGTAGGCGATGGTGCTACGTATACTTTGCGAAATAAAATTGTTACTTTTTTTGTTAATTTAGCAGATACAGTTTTAGACTTTTTTACTACAAATAAGTATAAAAAAGCACGAATTATAACAATAAGCCTTTTATTGGCCGTTGTGTTTATTAATGTTGGTGTATTTGTTGGTATGCGTTTGTTTAGCACTACTTCGCAGCCTGTTACATCTGAAATTGAAGTGCAAAAGTTGAGTGTAACACAAAAACCACAACAAACGGTTGAATTAAGAGTTGGTCCAAATGATCCTGACTTGTGGTCGCTTATATATGTTAGCAAAGATTACCCATTACCGCGCGAATATAGTGATTCAGTAACATACGTTCAAGGCCCTACTTCGGCGCAAATGTTAGATGAAAGAATTTTGCAAGCAACTATTGATATGTTTGATGACGCTAGTGCGGCGGGATACCCGTTATATTTCCGTTCAGGATACAGAAGTTATGAAGAACAAGAATATTTGTTTGATATTATGTACGAAGATTATTTAGCAAGCGGAATGACAGAGGAAGAAGCATTAGAAGCAACTAAAAAATTAAGAAATGTAGAAGGTACATCTGAGCATGAAACGGGACTTGCAATAGACATTGTACCGTTATCTACACCGTCTGCAAGCCTTATACCTGAACTTGAAAATGAGCCGGAAATTCAATGGGTGCATGAAAATTGTGCGAATTATGGTTTTATTTTAAGATACCCAAAAGATATGACCCATATTACCGGTATAAGTTATGAGCCTTGGCATTTTAGATATGTTGGTGTAGAGGATGCAATAAAAATTACAGAAAACAACTTAACTTTAGAAGAATATTTTGGCATTGCGTAGTAAGGTTGTAAATATTTATTTAAAGAAAATTAATTATATGAAACGGAGAAAAAAATGAATCGTGTAAAACTTGCAAACGGCGTATTTTTAACACAATTTGAGGCTGAAAAATTCAAACGTTGCAGGGTGGTGCTTCATTTTATATGGCCATCTAAGCGCGAAAGTGCAACAAAAGAGGCTATGCTTCCGTTATTGATGGAACGAGGTTATGCTGACTGCCCCGACATGACAGAACTTTCTAAAAAATTAGCAAATTTATATGGTGCGGCACTGTCTGTGAATTTGTCTGTTGTGGGAGCAAACAGAATATTAAGCGTTGCTGTGTCCGGCATAAAAGATAAGTATGCGCTTGAGAATGAACATTTAAGTGCTGAATATGCAAAAATTGCGCTAAATGTTGCGTTTAAGCCACATTTAGTTAACGGTTGTTTTGATGAAAAAAATGTACAAATAGAAAAAGAACAATTAAGACAAATGCTTGAGAGTGAAATAAACGATAAGCGCTCTTATTGTGTAAGGCAAGCACGCAGAAAATTTTATGCAGATGCAAAAGAGGGAATTGAGCGCAATGGTTACATTGAGGATATTGAGTCTTTAACATCTGAAAATATTACAAAAGCTTGGAAAGACATTATTGAAAATGCTCAAATGGAGATAATGGTGCTTGGAGCAAGTTCAAAAGATGTTGAAAATAACGTTATTAATTATGTTGAAAGCGTAAAAAGAAAGCCAACACAAATTATTGAACCTAATGCTATGCCAAGAGTAACAACATCAGAACACATTGAAAAAATGGATACGGTACAAGGCAAACTTTGCATGCTTTTTACAATGGCAGAACCGGCAATAGGTGCAGAATTTACAATATTAAGGGTAGCGGTAGCTTTATTTGGCGGAACTGCTACATCGCGCCTTTTTACAAACGTTAGAGAAAAACTAAGCCTTTGTTATTATTGTGCTGCATACAGCGATGCTAGAAACGGTGTTTTATGTATTGATAGTGGCATTGACCACGATAAAGCACAAGCCGCAAAACAGGCGATTTTAAAAGAATTTGATGATATTTGCAACCTTGAAATTACAGAAAAAGAATTAAATGATACAAAGCGTTATTTGATTGAACGATTTAGTAGCATGGAAGATATGCTTGATGGAGTAGAAGGTTGGCATTTTGCTCAGATAATTAAAGGTGAGGAAAAAACAATAAAACAGATGATAACTGAAATTGAAAATACAACAATACAACAAGTGCAACAAATGTTAAAAAGATTTACGCTTTCAACTGTTTATTTACTTGCAAAGGAGGATAATGCATGAGTGTAGTTAATTTATCTGCCACAAAAGAAGTAGTGTTTGAAAGAGTAGTGCTTGAAAACGGACTTACAGTGTTAGTGCAGACTATGCCTGAATATTCAACTGTACATGCAATATACGGTACAAAATTTGGAAGTGTAAACAGGTGTTACACTATTAATGAAAGCAAAAGCGAATTGCCGGCGGGCATTGCACATTTTTTAGAGCACAAAATGTTTGAAAACGAGCAAGGAGATGCATTCGAGCTTTATGCTAAAACAGGTGCTGCCGCAAATGCTTATACAAGTTTTGATAAAACTTGTTATATTTTTACAGCAACAAATAAAATTGAAGAAAATTTAGATATTTTGTTATCGTTTGTATCACAACCTTATTTTACACAAAAAACAGTTTCTAAAGAACAAGGAATAATAGGGCAAGAGATAAAAATGTATGATGACTCTGCAAATTGGCAGTTGCTTATGGGAACATTAAAGTGCATGTATAAAAACCATTATTTGCGCGACGATATTGCAGGAAGTGTTGAAAGTATTGCAAAAATTACTCCGGAAATGTTATATGAATGTACAGAACTATTTTATAATACAAAAAATATGGTTCTTGCAGTTGCAGGTAACGTAAGCCTTGATACAGTAATAAAAGCTTGTGAGCGTGCAAATTTAAAACCAAGCAATAAAGAGGTAAAAGAAATAATAATAAAAGAACCTGATACAATTATGCAAAAAGATCTTACAATAAATATGGAAGTAGCAAAACCGCATATTTGTATAGCGTTTAAAGAAAAACCTCTTGAAGGTACGCCGCAAAACATTTTAAAGCAGGAAATAATTTGCGATATGCTAACAGAGCTTATTTGTGGCAACATGACGCCTCTTTACAGAAAACTATATGATGAAAACATTGTATCTCCCGGTTTTTCAGGAGATTTTTTAAGTGTTAATGGAGCTTTGTCAATTTTATTTACAGGTGAAACAAACGAGTGCGATAAGGTTAAAGACTTATTGTTTAATGAAATTAAAAGTATGCGAGATAACGGTGTTGATGAAGAAGTTTTTAAACTTTGTAAAAATTTAATGTATGGCGAAATGGTTAGTGATTTAGAAAATGTAGAAGATGTGGCAAGTAGCTTGTCAAATTCATTTTTTAAAGGTTACACAAGCGCACAAGCTTTTGAAACACTTGCACTTTTAAGTGTTGATGATGTAAATAATGCACTGCAAAATATGTTAAATGAGCAAAAAAGTGTTGTTGTTACTATATGTAAAAAAAGTTAGCATTTTTATGATTTAGTTTATATGTTGTAATGTTTAATAAAATATGTTATATTTGTAAGAGTTTTTAAAATTATTTTAATATTATTAACATGCTGTTTTGCTTATATATCAGGTAAAACACAGAAAGAAGTAGGGTTTTATGGTAAACAATGTGCAGTTTCCGGGGCTTGGAATAGAACTGGAAGTAAACAGAGTAGCGTTTGAAATAGGTGGGCTGCAGTTATATTGGTATGGAATACTTATAGCTTTAGGTTTGCTTTTAGGGGCGTCTTTTGCTCTTTGGAAATCTAAAAGTTATGGTATAAATGATGATAGATTTGTTGATGCAATATTTATAGTTGCAATATTGTCAATATTAGGTGCTCGCCTTTATTATGTAATTTTTGCGCCTTTTAAATACGAAAGCATAATGCAAGTTTTTGATATAAGAGACGGTGGTTTGGCAATTTATGGCGCTGTAATTGTAGCGTTTGTAACAACACCTTTTGTATGCAAGTGGCGTAAAGTGCCTATTATGCCCGCGCTTGATTTAGCAGCTATGGGTTTTTTAATTGGCCAGTCTATTGGCAGATGGGGCAATTTTATGAACCAAGAGGCTTTTGGAACAAATACAAACTTGCCTTGGGGTATGATTAGCGAAAATACTGTTGGGTATTTGTCAAATATGCAACAAAAGTTAGAGCAAAGTGGAATTATTGTAGATCCTAATTTACCGGTTCATCCAACATTTTTGTATGAATCTTTATGGTGTGCGCTTGGGTTTTTCTTGTTATGGGCTTATAGTAATAGGCGTAAATTTAACGGAGAAATATTTTTACTATACATAGTATGGTATGGTGTAGAGCGCGCATTTGTAGAGGGTTTACGTACAGATAGTTTGAACTTAGGTGTGAATTTAAGGGTAAGTCAAGTTGTTGCAATAATTTCTGCAATTGTAGCTTTTGCGATTTGGGTTAAATTGCGCAAAAAGTATAAAGGCAAACCTTTAATGATAAGTTATGATTTTTTGGTTTATCCAAAACAGAAAAAATCTCCTACTGTTAATATAACTTGGAAGCTAGGCGAGGCAATGCCTACACAAAATGAAATTGTTGATATATTTAGATGGTCACATTTACCTGTTGGGGTGTGGCATGTTGAAGACGATGTAATGGACCAAGATTATGCCGCAGTAAAACAAGTAAAACAAAAGACAAATGCTTTAAAAGAAATTTTAGCAGAAGAAATTGGAGAAAATGAAACAATAGATGAGCCGGTTAAGAAACCTGATGAAGTTTTAGTGCAACAAGCAATTGAAACGGATGTAATAACACAAAAAGCCGAAGAAGTTGTTGTT
The DNA here is from genome assembly GCA_964368905.1 of uncultured Bacteroides sp. Lineage (GTDB taxonomy): Bacteria > Bacillota > Clostridia > Oscillospirales > Ruminococcaceae > Ruthenibacterium. Next base: position 2,856 of record CAYJDK010000085.1, on the reverse strand, counting down.
AGTAAAGAACTAAAAAGTGATGACACAGATAAAAAAGGTGAGAAAGAAACCACAACAAAAAAACCGGCAAAAAAATCCACAACAAAAAAGACAACAACAAAAGCAACAACTAAAAAAACTGCACCTAAAAAAGCAACAACTGCAAAAACTACAACTAAAAAAGCATCAACTGCAAAAACTACAACTAAAAAAATTGAAAATGAACAAGTTGGCGCTGACGCGATAAACGATAATAGCAAAGAAAAAACATCGAAAAAAACTACAACAAAAAAGTCGGGGGCAAAAAAAACTACTACAAAAACAGCAGGCAAAACTGCCGCAAAATCCACACGTAAAACGCCCGCAAAAAAAGCAGATAGCACGAAAAAAAATACTGAAAACAGCGTAGAAGATAAAAAAGAACCAACAGATAAATAATATTTTATAGCTACCTTTAAAGCAATTTATTGTAAAAATTAATGTAAATTTTAATTAATGCCTGCTCTAACAAGTATAGCATTTGCTCTGAATAATGAGTTTTTCAGTAGGCTTTAATTAATGCTTTTGATAATTTTGCGTTTATTTTTAATTTAAAACTTGTTTTATGGTAGCTAGTTTTAAAATGGTTTAAATTTATAAAGACTGGAGCCAATAATATTGAGTTATAAACTTATTAGCGGAAAAGAAATATCACATGCAGTAAAAGAACGCGTTGCAACAAAAGTTAGCGAGAAAACCCTGCAAGTAAAACGTATGTTGCGGGTAAAGCAAAAGATTGTGAGCAGTGCAATATACTTTCAAATGTAATAGAAATGCCGCAAAACACAACAGAGCAAGAGTTGTTAAATAAGGTTATAGAGTGCAATAATGATGAAAGTGTACACGGATTATTAGTGCAGTTGCCTTTGCCGGAGCATATAAATGAAAAAACTATAATTAATGCAATAAACCCCAATAAAGATGTTGATGGATTTACCCCTATAAATGTTGGTAAAATGGTAATAGGTGAGGATTGCTTTTTGCCGTGCACACCTGCAGGGTGTATGGAAATGTTGCGTAGCACAGGCGTTGAAATAGCCGGTAAAAATGCTGTAATAATTGGTCGTAGTAATATTGTTGGAAAACCGGCCGCACTTTTACTTTGTGCAGCTAATGCAACAGTAACAATATGCCATTCAAAAACAAAAAACCTTAAACAAATTTGTGCAAATGCAGACATAATTGTTGCTGCTATTGGCAAAGCCGGTTTTGTTACAAGTGATATGGTAAAACAAGGCGCAATTGTAATAGATGTAGGCATAAACAGAAACAGTGAGGGCAAATTGTGCGGCGATGTAGATTTTATTAATGTTTGCGAAAAAACAAGCCACATTACACCTGTACCGGGCGGTGTAGGGCTAATGACACGCGCAATGTTAATGGAAAATACACTAAAAGCGGCACAGGCAACATTAAAATAAAAATATTGTTGTTATAATAAAAAATAAAAAGGCATTGCCAATGTAAATATTGGCAATGCCTTTTTTTCGTATGCTTTAAAAAAAATACCACATACTCTTTTTGTAGGGAGATGATAACAATGGCGTCATTTTATCAAAAAGTGGAAATATGTGGGATAAATACATCTAAATTGCCGGTGCTAAAAGAAAGCGAAAAAATTGAACTTATAATAAAGTCACAAGCGGGAGATAAAAAAGCACGACAAGACATGATATATGGAAATTTAAGGCTTGTATTGAGTGTTGTGCAAAGGTTTGCAGGCCGCAAAGAAAATATGGACGACTTATTTCAAGTAGGTTGCATAGGCTTAATTAAGGCTATAGATAATTTTAATGTGTCTTTAGGGTTAAGGTTTAGCACATACGGGCAACCAATGATTGTTGGTGAAATAAGGCGTTTTTTGCGTGATAATAATTCTGTAAGAGTTAGCCGCTCTGTTAGAGATACAGCCTATAAAGCAATGCAAGCACGAGAAAAATTGCAAAAAGAATTAGGCAAAGACCCAACAGTTGCACAAATTGCAGGGCAAATTAACTTGCCGGAAAATGTTGTTACAATAGCCATGGAATCTGTTAGTGAACCGGTATCATTGTATGAGCCTGTTTATAACGATTATAATGGTGACAGTATGTGTATTATGGATCAAGTTGGAGAAACGCACAGCGAAGAAAATTGGATATCATCAATGCAGTTTAAAGATACGGTTAAAAATTTAACTCAAAGAGAGAAAAAAATAATGGAACTTCGATATATAATTGGAAAAACCCAAGTAGAAGTTGCAGGAGAAATAGGAATAAGCCAAGCACAAGTTAGCAGGCTTGAAAAAAACGCACTGGATAGAATAAAAAAACAAATTTAATTAATGTGGTTGAATAAAATAAAAACTGAATTAACAAAGCAATAAAAGCAAATTTATTATTAAAAACATTGTACTTTAAATTTTGCCGCATAGCATTAAAATAAGCCTACTAAATAACGAATTATTCAGTAGGCTTTAATTATTCTCCTATAAAAAATGTTATTTCTGCTTTTGCAGCAATTTTTCCCTCCACAGTGGCTGTTGCCTCTGCTATACCAACAGGACCTTTAATTTTAATAAGTTTACATTCAAGTTCTAAAACGTCTCCCGGTATTACTTGGCGTTTAAAACGTGCGTTTTTTATGCCGCCAAAATATACTATTTTACCTTTATGTTCTTCTTTGCTTAAAGTTGCAATAGCACCTGTTTGTGCAAGTGCTTCTATTATTAAAACACCGGGCATAACAGCTTTTTTTGGGAAATGCCCGTTAAAAAAATCTTCGTTTGCAGACACGCATTTTATTGCTTTTGCATAGTCGCCAGGTGCAAGGTCTACCACTTTATCTATAAGTAAAAAT
>CAYJDK010000084.1:4792-8169 GCA_964368905.1 uncultured Bacteroides sp. | reverse complement strand
ACAAGAATGTACGAGGTGAGCGTGTATTTAATATGCTAGTAGTGTAGCCCCTGCCAAGCGATTGAAGCTTGGCAGGGGCTTGCTTTGGGCTGTTTTAATTTATTTTTTGGTAGGGTAGGTTTTGGTTGTTGATTTTTATTTGACTTGACATGATTTTATATCATTTAACTTAATTTTATGCTGTATGTTCTGTACAGGGTTAAAGTTTCGGGCGGTAGTCTATATACTACCGCCCGTGGTTTATTAGCTAATTTATGTTATTTCTTACTATAAATCGAAAATAAAGTATCGCAACTGTTTTCTAATTCCAACAATTCAAAGTATCTTCTATTAATTATATCGTCATTAAAAACAGTCCATTTTTTATGCCCACCCGTCTTATTATTAGTAAGCCAATATAAATGGTTCGCCAAAGTATACCTTTGCACTTGCTCTGATTCGCGGGCATTAAACCCACATTTAAAACTAAACACTTTTCATATACCATGAACCTCATGGAACAACTTGCAATGTTCTTTTAGTGATACTTTCAAAACATTCATACCCATACTATCGAACTCTACTAATTTGTTTTGCAACAGTAACTTAGTAAAAACAAACTGGTCAAATATATTCCGACATTTTTTCGCATTTTATCTGTAATTGTTTTATAAAATAAGGTGTATAATGTCAAGTTATATTGCGTAGTATCAGCATGAAACATAACACAACTACAAGCCAGAATTTTCTCTCGCGTGTCACACTATTTTCGATACAAAGCTATTTTATGCATATGGGGCGAATAATCTAAAATATTTTCCCCCACATTTACAATAACCACAAAATATGGTATCATATAATCAATAATTTAAAAGTGCTATATCATTTTAGCTTTTTGGAGAACATTTAAAGTGACTTTACTATCAAACAACAATCCCCACCACGAAAACAAGCCCAATTGTATAAAACCTGTTCACGAAAATATTGTATCCCCTATCAGAATTCTGCACTGTGTAGCAGGCCTAGGCAGGGGCGGCTACGAAACGTTTATTATGAACGTTTACAGAAAAATTGACAAAAGCAAGGTTCAATTCGATTTCTTGTATAGTTTTGACGGTGTTTTTAATGATGAAATACAGGCAATGGGTGGTAAACTTTATAAAATACCTTTTATAACGCAAAAAGGGCCATTTGCATATGCAAATGCTGTCAGCGAGTTCTTTAACCAGCACAAAGAGTATAAAATTGTTCACTCACACATGGATAAGTTTAGCGGCCTTATAATGAAGCTTGCTAAAAAGGCTAATATAAAAGTTAGAATCGCACATTCACATAGCACAAAAAATGAAGGCGGCATTTTATATCAAACTATTAAAAATTATTACGGCAGCATGTTAAATAAAAACTGCACACACTGTTTTGCGTGTTCTGAGCAAGCATATAATTGGATGTTTAAAAACAACCAACAAAACAAAAAAATTGTTAGAAATGCAATTGATTTGTCGCGTTTTTCTAACAAAAGCGACAGCGACAAAAGTGCATTCACTATAACTAATATTGGTCGATTTGTAAAAGCAAAAAATCACACTTTTCTCATAGACATATTCAGTCAAGTAAAAAAGTTGGTTCCCACAGCCCAATTGATTCTTGCAGGAACAGGCGTTTTGCAACAGACAATTAAGGAAAAGGCAAAAAGTTTAAACATAGAAGAGAGCGTAACTTTTTTAAACGACTGTGATGACATACCCGAATTGCTCTCAAAAACAGATGTTTTTTGTATGCCCAGCCTATTTGAAGGCCTTGGCATAGCACTTGTCGAAGCACAGGCCGCAGGGGTTCCGTGTATTGCCTCAGACACTATTCCGAAAGAAGCTGATGTGTCCGGGCAAACAGTGTTCATTTCACTGCAAAAGCCCGCGGAGTACTGGGCGAGAGAAATTTTAAAATTCAAAGGTGCTAAACGTCAAAATAACCATGATAAAATTAAAAGCAAAGGTTATGATATAAACCAAACAGCGCAAATGCTACAACAATTTTATTTAGAAAACGGATAAAATTTAATGAAAATACTTTTTTTACAAGATTATATTTATTCAGGCATCAGTACAAATGTTAGGCTTGCCACTTCAATTGCCGAAAGCCTAGCGCAAAAAGGGCACGATGTTCACTATCTTATAAACGCAGAAGCAGGTACTTTAACAAAAGAAAACGCACATTACTTCACCTCATATAAAGACAAAATTTTATATGATACTGTGAAGTTTTCAAGAGAACAAGGCAAGAGCGCTTTGCAAACCGCAATTAATATATTTAAAAGCCCAAACGCGTTAATAAATTTGTTTTGCACATTAGCACTAAAAAAAAGCTTTATTGAAAATGAATTTAAAACAGAAATAGAACAGCTGTGCACTAAAGAAAATTTCGATGTTGTTATTGCAACTGCTTGCCCTTTTTATACTGTTTTTGCACTTGCAAAAAGCAACATAAGCGCTAAAAAGGTAGCTTATATGCTTGACCCATATTCAACTAACAAAACCATGGCTTATGCAGTTAGTTTATGGCGCGAAAAAACACTTTACAAAAATATTGATATTGCAATAATAACTGATTTAATGCTTAAAGAAAACACTACTTCAAGCCTTAACGCTTATGTTGATAAAATGCGTGTGCTAGCTTTTCCGGGTATAAAAAAACTTGAATACGATGATAGTTACGCTGATTTTTTCAATGATAGCGATAATATTAATTGCGTATATATAGGAGGCTTGTATCCAACAATTAGAAGCCCCGTGTATTTGCTAAACTTATTTAAATTGCTTGATGAAAGTTTGTCTGTATATCTAATTGGGCCCGGAAAAGAGGGTTTCCCTATCGACTTTTTTAAAGGATTTGAAAAAACTTTAAAAGATAGGTTGCAATTGTCAGGGCAAGTTAATAGTGAAAAAGCACAGCAAATAATGCTAAACGCTGATATTTTAATTAATATAGGAAACAAAACAGAAAACCAATTGCCAAGCAAGGTGCTTGAATATTTGAGCACAGGAAAACCCATTATAAATATTTACAAAACAGACAAGTGCCCGACACTGCAATATTTTAAAAATTACCCTTTTGCACTTAATATCAAAGAGGGCGATTACTCAAAAACAACAATAGAAACAATTAACACTTTTTGCAAAGAGTTTAAAGGAAAACAATTGGATTTTTCGTTTATAGAGGAAAATTTCTACTTTGCAACGCCTGAATATGTGACAGATGAATTTGAAAAAATTTTGAAAGAGGTAATTTAAAGTTGAACTTGCTGTGGTATGTAAATGTAGTTATGCCTGAAGCGGCAGAACTTTTTAACTTAAAAAAAACAAAATCAGCGGGTTGGCTTATAGAACAATCTAAAAAAA
>CAYJDK010000084.1:3753-4782 GCA_964368905.1 uncultured Bacteroides sp. | reverse complement strand
CGCAAAACAGTGAAATAAATTTGACAATTCTAAACGTATGTACTAAAGTAAAGCAGGTTGAAAAAGGCACTTCAGGCAAAATTGAATACATTTTAGTTCCGTCAAAAAACTATTATGATGAAATTGCAAAAATCTTGAGTGAAAACAACTTCGATATAGTGCATATTTTTGGAACAGAGTATGAATACAATACAAATTTAATTAAATACTGCAACAAAGAAGGAATAAAATCAGTTGTTTCAATACAGGGTATAATGAGCCTTTGTGCTAAAAGTTATTCTTTGGGTTTACCAAAGAAATTTGAGCGAATTTCAATTACACGCATGTTAATGAACAAAATATATTATGCCGACAGCATTGCGCTTGCAAAAAAAGATTTTGTAAAACGAGGAGAGCAAGAAACTAATGCGTTGCAAAGCACAAAGTACGTTATAGGCAGAACACACTGTGACAAAGCGCACGTCACAAAAATCAACGACAACATAGAGTATTTTCATGTTAATGAAAACCTTAGGGCAGAATTTTACACGAGCGACAAATGGGTGTATGAAAAGTGCGAAAAGCACAGCATTTTTGTAAGCCAAGCTTTTTACCCAATAAAAGGGTTTCACCAAGTATTAAAAATTTTACCAAAGCTTGTTGAAAAATATCCTGATGTAAAAGTATATGTAGGTGGGCAACTCCCCTACTCTTTAAACAATAAATTCTTAGATGTTTTTGTCGATTATTTTTTCGAATATCAAAACTATATTAAAACGCAAATAAAAAAACAAAAACTTGAAAAATACATTGAATTTTTGGGGCCACTAAATGCCGCGGAGATGAAAAGCATGTACTTAAAAGCAAACTTGCTTTTGTCGCCATCGACAATAGAAAATAGCCCAAATTCTGTTGGCGAGGCTATGATATTGGCGGCGCCTATTGTTGCAAGCAATGTGGGCGGGGTGGCTACTATTTTGCGCGATAAAGAAGAGGGCTTGCTTTACGACTTTTTTGATTTAGATAAAATGTTTGGTTGTATTTGCGAAA
>CAYJDK010000084.1:0-3743 GCA_964368905.1 uncultured Bacteroides sp. | reverse complement strand
ATGATGAGAAATTTGCTGCGCAAATGGGTGATAATGCTAGAGAGCATGCAATAATAACTCATAGTTTAACTGAGAATACGGAAAAATTAATTTCTTGTTACAATAGCATTTCCGCAAAGGGGAAACTTGAATAATGAATATTTTCAAAATGATAAAGGACTTTATTTCTTGGAGAAAAACAATAAGCACATCTGAAAATTATATTGACTATTTGAGAAAACAGGGTGTTCGTGGGGGGGAAAATTGCCGAATATATGATAGAGGTAATATAGTAATCGATTTAACTAGACCATGGCTTATTGAAATTGGCGATAATGTTGAAATTACAGCAAACGCTGTTATTTTAACGCATGGGTACGACTGGTGTGTTTTCCATAACAAGTACGGGGAAATTTTAGGAAGTGCGGGTAAAGTAAAAATAAACAACAATGTTTTTATTGGGATAGGCTCAACAATTTTGCCTAGCACTGAAATAGGAGAAAATGTTATAATTGGCGCCGGTAGTGTTGTTAAGGGAAAACTTGAATCTGACAGTGTTTATGCCGGTGTGCCAGCAAAAAGAATTTGTTCACTTGATGCGTATTATGAAAAAAGGAAAGCCTTACAAATACAAGAAGCAAAAGATATGGTGCTTGAATACGAAAAAGTATATAAAAAAACACCCCCGATAGAGCTTTTACACGAGCATTTTTGGTTGTTTGAAAATAATTTTGAGAATTTGCACGATGATTTTAAGGAAAAACTAGCCTTAAGAGGCAATTATGAATTAAGTACCAAAAAATTTAGGCAAAACAAGCCCGTTTTTAATAATTACGAAGAATTTTTAAATTATTCCAAAAAATAGAAACACATGAGGACTCTTATGACAATTGCTTTTTTCTCCAATTTTTTAAACCCACATCAACTACAATTTTGCCGGGAAATGGTTAGTATATTAGGCAATGATTTTACATTTGTTGCTACACAGCCATTCAATGAAAAGGTTGTAACAACCGGCTTTGAGGATATAAACACAAAGTACAGTTTTTGTTTGCCGTCATATTTAAATTCAGATAATTATACAAAAGCAATTAATTTGTTGAAAACCTGTGACACTGTTATTATAGGCTCTGCACCTGAAAAAATGTTTAAATTAAGAATAAAAACAGGTAAGCTGACATTTAGATATTCAGAGCGTGCGTTTAAACCACTAAGCAGAAACAGATACAACCCTATTGCACTTGCATGTATGTTTAAAGGCAATACAATTTATAATAATAAACCACTTTATATGCTTTGTGCCGGTGCCTACACTGCGCAAGATTTTAGGGCAGTAGGTGCATACAAAAACAAAGCTTTTAAATGGGGTTACTTCCCAAAGGGTAGTGACAAGACAATTGACAACTTACTGAAACTAAAACAAAAAAACAATAAAGTTACCATGCTTTGGGCAGGCAGAATGATTAGTTGGAAACACGGTGAAGTAGCACTCGAGGTAGCAAAATACTTAAAAATTAATAACATAGAGTTTGAGCTCCAAATGATTGGGTCAGGCGTTGAAAAACAAAATCTTGAAAAATTATGTTTAAATTATGGTTTAGGCTCTTACGTTAAATTTTTAGGAAGTTTATCAAATGAAAAGGCAATAGAGCAAATGGAAAAAGCCGATGTTTTTCTAGCTACTTCTGATGAAAATGAGGGCTGGGGCGCAGTTGTAAATGAGGCTATGTCTTGCGCATGTTGCGTTGTAGGTTGTAAGAGTATGGGTAGTGTTCCCTATTTAATTAGTGACGAAGAGAACGGAATAAGCTATGATGAAAGAAACCCGGAAGAGATGAAAATAAGCGTTAAACAAATTGTGTTAAATAAAGAAAAGCGGATTAATTTGTCTAAAAATGCAAAAAAAACAATTGATGATACATGGAATGCTCAGACCGCTGCAAAAAATCTAATTTCACTCGTAAATATCTTACAAAATATAAACTTTAAAGAAATGATAAATGAAGGGCCTTGCAGTAATGCATAAGAGATGAACTCAAAATGAAGCTTTCTGTTATTATTCCCGTATACAATTCACAAAAATTTTTAAACACGTGCATAGAGAGTGTTGTAAACCAGACATATAGTAATCTTGAGCTTATTATAATTAACGACGGCAGCACCGATGAAAGCGGCAAAATTTGCGATGAGTGGGCAAAAAGAGACAGCAGAATAAAAGTTTATCATCAAAAAAACAGTGGAGTATCTGCTGCAAGAAATAAAGGTATAGAGCTTGCTACGGGTAATTACATTGCTTTTGTGGATAGCGATGACCTTGTTACTGATAACTGGCTTGAAACCACAGCAAAAGAAGCAGAATTAAATAATTGTGACATTATTTGTTATAGGTTTAACAAGCGTAACTCTGACGAGGATTATTTTATAACAGACTTTATTGCAACAAACCAAAGCGACCTACGACTTAAATTTAACGATATATTTGAAGTTGGGGTAGGTTCAGTTTGTACACAAATATATAAAAGAGAGCTTTTAAAAACAAACAATATTATTTTCAATCATAAAATTGTTTTAAATGAAGAAACATTTTTCAACTTAGAATGTTTCAAGAAGATGAAATCATTTCAATATATAAATAATGTTTTATACTTTTACACCGAAAATCAGCTTTCCTCTTCTCGCAAAGGTAATTTGCATTATTTAAAAATTGTGAAAGAAAAAGTAGCGGTTTATACAAGCTTTTTAGAAGAAATGCAGCTTGGTGAAATAGCAAAAAAAACTCCAAAAGGCATGTTACAAGATGGAGTTTATGCCCATTTTTTACAAGCCGCTGTGTCTACAAACAGTTTAAGTTATAAACAAAGAATTGCTATTTTAAAAGAAATTTATTTTGATAAAGATAATTATTATAATTTGATGAATGCAAAGAGGTTTAAAGTAACCAGTTTTAACTTGTTTTTGTGTAAAGTATCTGCTATTTGTAAAACGCCGTTTATTATAGCGGCACCATGTGCTTTAAAAAAATATTTAACGAAGGAATTATAAATGATTAGTGTAATAATACCTGTTTATAATGTTGAAAAATATTTAGATACATGCATAAAAAGCGTGCTAGCCCAAACTTATACAAATTTCGAAATGTTGCTTATTGATGACGGAAGTACAGACGATAGCGGCAAAATTTGCGATAAATGGGCGAAAAGTGACAGTAGAATTATCGTTATTCATAAAAAAAACGGTGGTTTATCTGATGCAAGAAACAAAGGTTTAGATATAGCTAAAGGCGATTATCTTTTCTTTTTAGATTCAGATGATTGGATTGTTGACAATGCATTTGAACTATTGAAAAAAAATATTACCAAGACTAATGCTGATATGACACTTTTTTATATGTGTCAATTTTTAAATGAAAGCACTCCACTAGCGAAACAAGAAAAGGAAATATTACCCGGAATATACACAAAAAAAACCATGTTAAGCCACTTCAAAAAAAATATCCCAATACTTGTAACTGCTTGCTCAAAGTTATACAAAAAAGCTCTATTTGATGACATTCGATTCGAACATGGAAAAATAAATGAGGACGACCTTTCAGTGCATAAAATAATCGACAAGTGCACTTTGATCTCTGCAATTGAAGATGTTTTATATTGTTACCGAAAAACTCCCGGAAGTATAATGCACAGTATTGACAACATACAAGCTACACATGTGTTAAAAGCATATATTGAAAGAGTAAAACTGCTTGAAAAATACACTTTAACAGA
>CAYJDK010000083.1:0-8170 GCA_964368905.1 uncultured Bacteroides sp. | reverse complement strand
AAAAAAGAACTTGATTGCAAAGCGCATGACATCCGTAAAGACATAATTGAGAGTTTATATGCAGCAGGGTCAGGGCACCCGGGAGGATCTCTCTCGGCTGCGGAAATTATGGCGGTGCTTTATTTTAACGAGATGAATGTAGACCCTGAAAACCCAAAATGGGAACAGCGTGATAGGTTTGTGCTTTCAAAAGGTCATGCGGCACCAGTGTATTATTCTGCATTGGCTCAAAGAGGTTACTTTGAAAAAGAACTACTAAAAACATTGCGTAAAATAGACAGTCCACTTCAAGGACATCCGGACATGAAAAAAGTTAAAGGTGTTGACATGTCTACAGGTTCGCTGGGGCAAGGTATTTCTGCGGCTGCGGGTATGGCTTGCTATGCTAAATTGAACAATTTAGATTACAGAACATATTGCGTTTTAGGCGATGGAGAAATGCAAGAGGGAGAAGTGTGGGAAGCACTTATGTCTGCTGCGCATTATAAATTAGGTTCTTTTACAGTTTTACTTGACAATAATAATTTGCAAATAGACGGTGAAGTAAACAGCGTTATGAGCATTTACCCTGTGCGTGAAAAAGTAGAAGCTTTTGGTTGGCAAGTATTAGAAGTTGACGGCCACAATTGCGATGAAATTTGCGATGCTTTAAATAAAGCGCGTGAAAACACAAATACACCTACCTTTATAATATGTAAAACAGTTAAGGGCAAGGGTGTTTCTTTTATGGAAAATCAAGTGGGCTGGCATGGCGCAGCTATGAACGAAGAGCAATATAAAATTGCTGCTCAAGAATTAAATAATTAAGAGGTGTTAAAATGTTATCTACACGTGAAGCGTATGGAATGGCTTTAGCCGAGTACGGTGATAAATACGATTTTTTTGTTTTAGACGCTGACCTTGCAAAAGCCACACAAACAGTTGTTTTTAAAAATAAATATCCAGATAGATTTTTAGATATGGGCATTGCAGAATCTAACATGATGAACTTTGCCGCAGGTATGTCTACCGGTGGAACACCTGTATTTGCAAGCACATTTGCAGCATTTGCTGCAGGCAGGGCTTACGACCAAGTGCGCAACGGAATTGCATACCCAAATTGCAATGTAAAAATAGGCGCTACACACGCAGGTGTTTTAATTGGCCCAGACGGAGGCAGCCACCAGTGCATTGAAGATATTGCATTAATGCGTGCAATACCTAACATGACAGTTTTATGCCCTTGCGATAAAGAAGAAACATTTGCTTGCGTTAAAGCAGCAATTGAAATGCAAGGCCCTGTTTATTTGCGTTTTGGGCGTTTAGCTACACCGGAAGTTCCACAAAAAGACGCTGTACCGTTTGAAATTGGCAAAGGCCGCGTTGTATGCGATGGCAAAGACGTTACAATTATTGCAATTGGTGATATGGTATCAAGAAGTGTACAGGCAGCAGAAATGTTAGCAAAAGAAAATATTAGCGTAGCCGTTTTAGACTTTGCAAGCATTAAACCAATGGATAAAGAAATGTTATTAAAATTTGCACAAAAAACCGGTTGCATAGTTAGTGCGGAAGACCATAATGTTTTTGGCGGGCTAGGTAGTGCCATAAGCGAAGTACTTGCAAGTGAATTGCCAACTCCTATGGAATTTGTAGGTGTTAAAGATGTATTTGGCCGTTCCGGAGCACCGGAAGAACTTGCAGAACATTACGGTTTAACAACAGAAAATATAGTAAGTGCCGTTAAAAAAGTTATTGCAAAGAAAAAATAAGTATAACAATTTTTTACATAAATAATCCAAGCTTAATATAAAAATTATATTAAGCTTGGATTATACCTATTGGTTAAATGAAAGGAAAGTTTAATACATGAAAAACCGCATTGGTATACATACAAATTATTTTCGCGGAACTCAATGGGAAAGCGATTTGCCTAAAATAGCAACATTTATTGGACAGCAAGGCTGTAATGCTATGGAGTTAATGCCGGACGAGCTTTTTTGCCTTAGTAAAGGCGAGCTTAGTGCATTTAGAAGTTTAACAGAAAAATTAGATATACAATTAACAGTAGGTGCGGGGCGTAGCCCTCAAACAGATGCTTCAAGTTTTAATAAAGATGTACAAGAAGCAGCTTTTGAAAGAGCAAAACAAGTTATTAACCTATTAATTGAAGTAGGTTGTAAGAATTGGTCCGGTTTAATACATGCGGCTTGGCCGGGGCACCCGGACGGTGTTTTAACAAAAGAGAAAAAACAAGCTTATACAGAAAACAGCGTACAAAGTATGAAGCGTATAGCGCCAATACTTGAAAAAAATGAAATTATTGCAAATTTTGAGGTTGTTAACCGTTTTGAACATTTTATTTTCAATACCGCACAAGAAGGTATTGATTTTTGTAAACAAATAGACAGCCCAAATTTTAAATTGCTTATAGATACATTCCACATGAATATAGAAGAAGAAAGCATTTGCGACGCAATTGAAAATTGCCAAAATTCAGGTTATTTTGGGCATTTTCACGTAGTTGAAGCTAACAGAACAGTACCGGGAACAGTTAAATCTCACATAGATTGGGCGGCAATATTTAGTACAATAAAAAAAGTAGGATACGACAAAACAATTATGCTTGAACCATTTATTGCTACGGGTTGCGAATTTTCAAGCAAAACTGCTATTTGGAGAGATTTATCAAACGGCGCAGATTTAGAGCAATTTAAGGCTCTTGCTGCTAAAGGGTTTGAATTTGTTAAATCAAATTTACAGTAAGTTAAAAATAATATACTAGAGGTTATGATTAATGAAAAAAATACAATGGGTATCACCTAACACTGCACAAATTACAGAGGTAGACATTCCAAAATGTGAAAAAGGGCAAGTATTGTTAAAGGTAAAATGCGTAGGCGTATGTGGTTCAGACATGCAAGTTTTTGCCGGAAGAAACCAATACATGAAATTTCCTGTTACGCCTTTCCATGAAGGTGTTTTGGAAATAGTGGAAGTGGGCGACAAAAACTCAAAACTAAAACCCGGAACAACAGCACTTGTTTGGCCGTTTATAAGTTGTAACGACTGCTATTCTTGCAACAATGGTAGAGAAAACGCATGCATGAACTTTACTTGTCTTGGAATACAAGCAGACGGTTTTGGTGCTGAATATTATTTAACACAAGAGAGGTTTGTTTACCCTATTGAAGATGGTATAAGTTTAGATAAGGCCATTTTAATAGAGCCACTTTCTGTTGGTGTACATGCGGCAACACGCGGAGATGTTGAAAACAAAAATGTTTTAATTATAGGCGGCGGAACAATTGGAAACATGACTGCACAAGCTTGTAAATTAAAAGGAGCAAAAAAAGTTTGTGTGTGCGACATAAGCCAAGAAAAAATTGACCTTGCACTTAAAAGCGGAGTGGATGCGGTTAATACTAAAGAAAAAACAATAAAAGAGGCGGCACAAATTGTTTTTGGTACTTTTCCTGACGTTATTATGGACTGCTCCGGTGTAGGGCCAATGGTTTTACAAGCATTGGAAATGGTTGGCAAAACAACAGTTGTTGTGCTTGTTGCAAACTACAGTACACCTGTAGAACTCAATTTAAATTTAATACAGCGAAATGAACTTGACGTTCGCGGGTGTATAGGCAGCCACCCCGAAGATTTTGCTTTTGCTGCAAAAGCTATTTGTGAAGACAAACTTTATTGCGAAGGGTTTATTTCTGCAAAATACCATTACACACAAGTGCAAGAAATGATGGAATATGCCCTTGCAAACAGAGGTGTAAACATAAAAGTAGTTATGGAATGGTAAAAATGCACATGTTTAATAATGTGCATTAAAACACTAAACTTAAAGCATAAGTTAGCAGTGTTGCTAACTATAAAAATGTTGTAAAATAAATAATATATTTTAAATTATGTGCCCATTTAAGCGGCAGAATGGAGATAATTATGCAATTGAATGAATTTAAAAAACAAGTGTATGATGCAAACTTAGAACTTGTAAATAAAGGTTTGGTAATTTATACTTGGGGCAATGTTTCTGCAATAGACAGAGAAAAAGGCCTTGTGGCAATTAAACCGCGCGGTATAGAATACAGCGATTTAGAGTGGCAAGACATTTCTGTAACAGACCTTGAAGGCAATATGGTAGACGGAAAATATTTACCTAGTGTAGACCTTGACTACCACTTGGCTATGTATAAAGAGTTTGAATGTGTTGGTGGTATTGCACATACACACTCTGTTTTTGCTACAATATTTGCACAGGCTTTAAGGGATGTGCCAACATTTGGCACAACACATGCAGACCATTTTTATGGCGATATACCGTGTGTTCCTCACTTAGGTGAAAAAGAAGTTAAAGAAAATTATGAGTATAATGCAGGCATACAAATTACAGAATATTTTAAAGAAAACAACATAGACCCACAGCACATGAGAGCTGTACTTTGCGGTGGACATGGCCCGTTTACTTGGGGTAAAGATGCAGATGAATCTGTGGAATTTTCTGTTATTTTGGAAGAAGTTGCAAAAATGGCATATTACACAATGACATTGGGTGCAAATCCTCCACTATTGCCAAAACACATGTTAGACAAACACTACTTAAGAAAATATGGCAAAGATTCTTATTTTTATCAAAGCAAGTAATGATGTTTAAATAATAATTAATGTTTGAGGTATAATAATGAAATTTATTATAGACAGTGCAGATTTGCAGGCAATTAAAAAAATATGTGAAATATACCCAATTGATGGTGTAACAACTAACCCAAGTATATTATCAAGCACAAAAAAAAGCCCTTTTAATTTGCTAGCTCAAATTAGGGAAATAATCGGAGAAAATAGAGAACTTCATGTTCAGGTTATTTCAGAAACGGCAGAGCAAATGTTAAAAGAGGCGCATGAAATACAAAGAGTACTTGGAACAAACACATATATAAAAATACCAACGTGTGAACAAGGTTTATTGGCAATTAAAATGCTAAAAAAAGAAAATGCATTTATTACTGCAACAGCAATTTTTACGCAAATGCAAGCGCTTTTGGCTGCAAAAGCAGGCGCCCATTACGTGGCACCGTATATTAACCGTATTTGCAATACCGGCAAAGACGGGGCAGCAGTTGCCATAGAAATTCACGATGCATTTAAAAATAGCAATATACAAACACAAGTTCTTGGTGCAGGCTTTAAAAACACAATGCAAATACAAAGCTTATGTATGCATGGAATTGGCGCTGTTACTGTTTTTCCTGATTTAATGGAAGGTTTAGTTGGCGAGAGCACAGTACAAACCGCAATAAGTACATTTAAAAATGATTTTGAAAATGCGTATGGCGAAAATAAAATAATGCAAGAAAATTTATTTAATTAAGTAAAATTATTAAAATAACTATCGGCGTGAGAGAGGAAAACAAATAAAATGAAACACATTTTTTTAAATTTAAAAAGGTTTGACATAAGCCCTGAAAAAGGTGGAGTTAACAGACGTTGCTGTATGGCTGATTGGGGCAGTTATATAGTTAAAAATACAGACGATGAATTAAAGTAATATGCAAATAAAGGCGTTAATGTAGCAATGTTTTTTCCTGAGGCACATATTATAAATGCAAGCAATGCAAAAAGCAAAGACAGCATAATTAAAATAGGCTCGCAAAGTGTGTGTGGGCAAGACACAAGCATAGGCGGTAATTTTGGGGCGTTTACAACTAACAGAACAGCAAATGCAGTTGTTGAAATGGGCTGTGAGGCAACAATAATAGGCCACTGTGAAGAGAGAAACGATAAAGCAGGAATATTGCAGCAAGCCGGTGTTACAAACACAAAAGCAATTAATGAGCTGTTAAATAAAGAAATATTGGCTGCGCAAAAAGCAGGCTTGCACGTTTTATATTGCATAGGAGAAAAAAGCGAAGAGCAAGATAATTGGCAACAAGTATTAAAAGAGCAATTAGAAATAGGCTTAAAAGATGTAGATTTGTCTAAAGTTTGTATAGCGTATGAGCCAATTTGGAGTATAGGGCCGGGTAAAACGCCTGCAGGAAAAGATTATATACAAATGGTAGCAAAATTTGTAAAACAAACAATTGGCGAAGTACCTGTTGTTTATGGTGGCGGATTAAAGCAAGACAATGCAAAAATGCTTGCAAGTATACCTGAAATAGATGGTGGACTCATTGCGTTAACTCGTTTTCAAGGAGAAATTGGGTTTTATCCACAAGAATATTTAGAAATTATTGAAATATATTTAAAAGGAGAATAAAAATGAAACTTGAATTTGAATACGGCGAAGGTTTAATGGGCGCTGAGTTGCCGGACTCAACAGATGTATTTATACCTGGAATAACGGTAGAAGACCCAAAATGCCTACCACAAGATTGGGATACTTTATATAATGAAACATTAAAAAGTATTAGAAACCCAATAGGCATGGAACCGTTGGCTGAACTTGCAAATGAAAAAAGCACAGTTGTTTTTATAATACCGGACATAGTAAAAGGCGGAAGCCAACCAACAAGCCATAGAAAAGTTGCAATAACAGCATGCTTAAACGAACTTTATTCAAAAGGCGTGCAAAAGAAAAACATACTTTTATTGTGCTCAAACGGCTTGCACCCACGTGCAACAATGCCGGAAATGCGCGAGATATTGGGCAATGAGTTGTTTAACGAATTTTACGCAACAGGGCAAATAACAAGCCATGACTCTGAAGATGAAGACAACATTGTAGAAATAGGCTATACAGAAAACGGTGACCACGTATTTTTGAATAAATACGTTTACGATGCCGATATAGCTATATTGATAGGCCATACACAAGGCAACCCATATGGAGGATATTCAGGCGGATACAAACACTGTGCAACAGGCATAACTCATTGGAAAAGCATTTCAGCACACCATGTGCCAAAAGTAATGCACCGCCAAGACTTTACACCTGTTTCTATAAAAAGCGAAATGCGCAATAAATTTGACGAACAAGGCATGTTAATGGAAGAGAAAATGGGCAAGAAGTTCTTTTGCTGTGATGCAGTGCTTGATAGCGTTAGCCGCCAAATAAGCATATATAGCGGATGGGCAAAAGAAATGCAACCTGTTAGCTGGGAAGATGCCGATAAACGCACATACGTTCATTGGGCAGAAAAGAAGTATGATGTTGTAGTATTCGGTATGCCTACTAATTTCCATTATGGTAACGGAATGGGCACAAACCCAATTCAATTTATGCAAGCATTAAGTGCGCAAGTAATACGCCATAAGCGTGTTTTAAGCGATAAGTGCGTGTTTATAGTTTCAAGCATATGCGACGGATATTTCCATGACGAACGCTGGCCGTATTTACGTGAAATATACGAGATGTTCCAAAAAGACTATATGAATGTATTGCCGGATATGAATAGATACGGTGAATATTTTGCAACAAACAAAGAGTATATACGCAAATACCGTTTTTGTAATGCGTTCCACCCATTCCACGGCTTTAGTATGATGAGTTGTGGGCATATAGCAGAGATGGGTACAAGTGCAATATACATAGTAGGCGCACGTGAGCCCGGTATTGCACGTGGTATGGGATTAAAAACACGTGCAACTTTTGAAGAAGCATTAGAAGATGCAAAGAAAAAATTTGTTGGCGAAAACCCAAATATTTTGGCACTACCACTTGCGTTTAAACGCAGCGCTGTGCATTTGTGCATGAAAGACCCAAGCCAAAACAGCCCAACAGCAGACTTAAGCGGACACCCTTGCAGCGGCTGATTTAATTTGTACTAATCACAACACAGATGTTTAGTTCTATGGCTTTTAAAGTGCTTTTTAAGGGAACTATTGACAAACATAGATTTTGCCGACGCTTTTTGTGAAGGCGATTTTGCCTATAGCTCCATGCATGTAGTAAGCGCCAAAATATGCCTATAAATTAATTAAAGCGGTATGTGTTACACATACCGCTTTAGTTTATCTGAAAGTGCGTTTTAAACATTAATATAAAAAGCTGTTTTGCAGTTATAGTAAAAACTTAGTCTCTTATTAGTAAAATAATATACTAAAAATTATTCAATAGGTAAATTGTTTAACTTTAAAAAGCTAAGTTTATCCATATATCCGCGCTGAAATACTATTTTACCATCAACTATATGAAAAAAACCACAACATCTAAAACCTTTTGGGTCTTTCCACTCCATTATTGCCA
>CAYJDK010000082.1:0-8204 GCA_964368905.1 uncultured Bacteroides sp. | reverse complement strand
ATGGAGGCAAATTTAATTTACGTTATGACGATACAAACCCTGAAAGGGAAGAAGAAGAGTATGTTAAAAGCATACGCGAAGATTTAGAGTGGCTTGGAACTATTCCTAACGGTGGTATTTTTTATGGTAGTGACTATTTTGAAAAATGTTACGAATATGCCGAAAAATTAATTATTGACGGCAAAGCTTATGTTTGTGACCTAACACGTGAGCAAATGCAAGAATATAGAGGCAGTGATGCAGGAAAACCAGGTATAGAAAGCCCATACAGGAATAGGACAGCTCAAGAAAATCTTGATTTGTTTAGAAGAATGAAAAACGGAGAGTTTTCAGAAGGAGAAAAAACACTTAGGGCAAAAATTAATATGGCAAGCCCTAATATGAACCTTAGAGAGCCTGCTTTATACCGTATAAAACATGTTACGCATCACAGGCAAGGCGATAAATGGTGCTTATACCCTATGTATGACTATGCGCATCCTTTGCAAGATGCAATTGAGGGAATAACACATTCTATGTGTAGTTTGGAATTTGAAAATCATCGTCCACTCTACGATTGGGTAATACAAAATGTTGGGTTTGGAGAATTTCCAAAACAACGTGAGTTTGCAAGGTTAAACATTACAAATACAGTAATGAGTAAAAGGTATTTAAGAGAGCTTGTTGAGACAGGCACTGTAGACGGTTGGGACGACCCAAGAATGCCAACACTTAAAGGTTTAAGAAGAAGGGGATATACACCTGAAAGCTTATTAAAGTTTGTTGAGATGGCTGGTGTTGCAAAATCTAACAGTTTGCTGGATTCTAGGATGCTTGATTATTGTATAAGAACAGAACTTGACACTACAGCACAAAGAAGAGTTGCAGTTTTAGAGCCAATTAAATTAATAATAGATAATTACCCGGAAGACAAAACAGAGACTTTTCCTTTACCGAATAACCCAAAAGATGAGAATGCAGGGGTTAGGCAGGTTGCATTTAGCAAAGAGTTATGGGTAGAAAAAACTGACTTTGCATTAATTCCTCCGCCAAAATTTAAGCGTTTAACTCCGGGAAAAGAAGTAAGATTAATGGGTGCGTATATTGTTAATTGCACAACAATTGATAAAGATGAAAACGACAATATAGTTGCAATACACTGCACTGCTGATTTAAAAACCGGTAATGGTATGCCTGAAGATGGTAGAAAAGTACGCGGGACAATACATTGGGTAAGCGATAAAAGTTGCGTGCAAGCCGATGTGAATTTATATGAAAGTTTATTTTCACAAGAAGATATGAATGATATACCTGAAGGTAAAGATTTTAAAGATTTAATAAACCCAGAAAGCGTAAAAGAACTTAAAAACTGTAAATTAGAACTGGATTTATTAAATGCAAAAGTAGGTCAAACGTATCAATTTGTTCGTATGGGGTACTTTACACCAGATATTAAAAACCCAAAAGTGTTTAATAGAGTTGTTACATTAATATTTAATTTTAAAATATAAGAGCAATAAAACAGCCTTTAATATTTGCATGCTAGCAAATATTAAAGGCTGTAATTATTTATGATATCTTTAGTTAATATAAAAAATAATTTAAAAGAAAAAACACAAGTAATAATATTATATAAATAACACGCAGTGTTATTTATTGGCATGTTTTGGCGGTTGTGCCACAAGGTACGAGCCAAAAGCCATAGAATAAAATATTTATGTTAGCGAAGCTAATATTATTGTCCTTCAACCATTGCGGTGTTTGTGTCACCGGCTTTAGCTTTTTCCTCAATAGCACGCATCATATCCTTTGCGTTGTTACTGCTTATTGTTGCGCCTGCAATCATTTCAATATCATCGGCATTGCTTGCATTTTTAACATTTTCGCTCAGCTCGCCAAGCCACTCGGATGGGTGAGGAGTCATAGGATAATTTTCAGGAGTAGTTTCGCTTTTAAGTGAGCCATCTTCATGTACCGATTCAAATGTAGCATCAGCTATTTTACCGCCTTCATAGTAAACAGTTAACATGTCTGTGTAACCTTCGCTGGCTTCTGCCATTTGGGCAGAATAAGTGCCGTCTTTAATTCCACTTGAACACGCCGATAACAATGCACAAACTAAAATAAAAGTTAAAATAATTGTTAGATGTTTCATATTAAAGTCTCCTTTAAAACTAATTAAATAATATTATTACGAATAAAACTGAATATACAAATAATAAAAAAAATAAAATTCCATTATTTATTTTAAGTATAACAACAAGCTTGCAATAAGTCAATAAACAGCTTAAAGTGGTTATTTTTGCAAATGTAAAGCTATAAGTAATAATATATATTTATAATTAAATTACTAATATAAAGTATGTGCTCAAATTTAGCTAATATACTATAAATAATTAAAACTAATTACTTATAGTTTGAAATTTACTATTTATGTACTTACAACATTCTAACAGAAATTATAATAAATTTACGCACTTTTCAATGGCTTTTGGTTATTAACAACCCTTAATTTAGGTTTGTAACTAGATTTTTTACGATTTAATAATGCATCAATTCTAATAAATTTTTGCATTGCATAAACACTTGAGATTATAACTAGAGAACTACTAATAAAAGAACTTTGGGCTGAAAGCAACGCCGAAACTTGGTAAAAGCAAAGAATTACACATGAAACAATAAACATCTTTGCAATAAAACTTAATAATTTTTTAGCCATTACTTAATACCTCTTCTTTCTGCTTTTTTCTTACAATCTCATAATACTACAACTTTTGGTTGTTGTCAATAGTTTTAACAACTTTTTTTATTAAAAACATTGACAACTACAACGTGATGTAGTAAAATGTAGTTGTGATAATTTAATTATTCGATAATTATTGTATATAGTTTAAAAAGGAGTTTTAAAATGTTTGCACAACGTTTAAAAGAACTTAGAAAAGAAAAAGGCGTTTCTCAAGCAGCACTTTCTGCTCATTTTGGTTTAAGCCAACAGGCCGTTGGCAAGTGGGAAACCGGCCGCTGTACTCCGGATCCTCAAATGGTGGCTGCACTTGCATCTTATTTTAATGTAAGTACTGATAGTCTTTTAGGCTTTGAAAACACACGCATTAACAACGTTATTGAGTACCGGGCTTCTAGTGAGCATCCTATTCAGGTTGTTGGTACTGTGCGTGCTGGGTATAATGCAGTTGCATTTGAAGAGGACTATGGTACAGAATATGCTAATGTTAAAGACCCCGATAGTTATTTTTATTTGTTAGTTAAAGGGGACAGTATGGAGCCAAGAATTAGTGATGGAGACCTAGCACTTGTTAGGAGGCAACAAACTTTAGAAAATGGAGACTTGGGTGTTGTTGTTTATGGCGATAATAATGGAACTTTAAAAAAATTTATCAGACGTGGAAACGCAATAATTCTACAACCATTCAATCCTTCTTACAATGAGGAAATTATTATGGGTGAAGATTTACAATATGTTTATATTGTTGGTAAAGTAGTTGAAACAAAGACTAAATGGTAATTAAACTACTTCATAATTGTTAATAAAGGGGGTGCAGTAGTGAACGTGCAAGAAAAACTTATTGTGCTTGCAGACAGTGCAAAATACGATGTAGCATGCACTGCTGGCGCCTCAGGTGATAGAACTAATAGAAGTGGATTACCCGGTAATTGTATTTGTCATTCATTTTCAGCAGATGGAAGATGTATAAGCCTTTTAAAAGTTTTATATACAAATAATTGTATATATGATTGTAAGTATTGCATTAACAGAAGTACTAGCGATGTTAAAAGAGCTATGTTTTCTCCTAATGAGATTGCTGAAATAACAATGAATTTTTACAAAAGAAATTATATAGATGGCTTATTCTTATCAAGCGCGGTTTTTAAAAGTCCGGATTATACTATGGAGCAAATAATTAAATCACTTGAATTGTTGAGAAATAACCATAAATTTAGGGGATATATACATGCTAAAACTATACCCGGGGCAAGTAAAGAGCTTGTTGAAAAATTAGGTTTTTTGGTTGACAGGTTAAGTGTAAACATAGAGTTGCCCAGTGAACAAAGCCTTTCTAGGCTCGCTCCAGATAAAACAAAAAAGAACATATTATCTCCTATGAAACAAATAAAAAACAGTGTTGTTCAAAATAAACAAGAAATTGTTAAATATAAAAAAAGTTCGCCGTTTGTGCCAGCAGGTCAAAGTACACAAATGATAATAGGCGCAACGCCCGAGACAGATTTTCAAATTTTAAAATTAACTCATGCGCTTTACAAAAATTATGATTTAAAAAGAGTGTTTTATTCTGCATCCATCCCTGTTGAAAATAAGGAAAATTTGCCATCAATTAACACAAAGCCTCCGCTGTTGCGTGAACACAGGCTTTATCAAGCCGACTGGCTTTTGAGAATTTATAAATTTAATGTAGACGAAATTTTAAATGAAGATAATCAAAATTTTAATCCTTACCTTGACCCTAAATGCAACTGGGCTATAAATAATATGCATCTTTTTCCTGTTGATATAAATAAATGCTCATACAACACCCTTTTGCGAGTGCCCGGAATTGGCAAAAAAAGTGCAGGAAGAATATGGTCTGCCCGAAAATTTACAAGCTTAGGAATAGATGACTTAAAACGAATAGGCGTTGTAATTAAAAGAGCACAATATTTTATTATTTGTAAAAGCTTTAACTGTCCATATAATGGAAAACGAGAGCAAACAGTAAAATCGCTTATTGACCCTAATGTGTTTTCATTTGACACAGAGCAACTAACCATGTTTAATGATACAAAAACACAAGATATTTTGAGTTTAGGGTGGGGTGAAAATAATATAAACAATATTTTAAAACAGGAGGCTGTGGCAAACATATGTGCGAAGATTTAGTTTATATTTATGATGGCACTTTTGATGGAATGATGTGCTGTGTATATGAGAGCGTGTATAGACGTGAATTGCCGTTTGAAATAGTTAGTGAAAATGATTTTATGCAAAGTATGTTTGCTGTGAGCACAATTGAAACAGATAGGCAAAAAGCTTTGAGAGTATATAATTCTATAGTTAAAACAATGGGAGAAAATGCACTAGACCTTATTCATACCATGTTTTTATCATGCACAGCTTGTAAAGAAATGAAAATATTGCAATTTATGTTGCTTGGTTATAAATATAAAATGGATACTGTACGGATGATGGCACATAAACATGTAACTCCTATGCTTGTTACACACAGGACTGTTAAAAGTGAAGTGCACCATTTTAAAGGATTTATTAGGTTTACCGATTATGACGACGCCTTAGTTGCTTTTATTAAGCCAAAGAATTTTGTATTACCATTTTTAAGGGCGTATTTTTGTGCGCGTTATAAAGATGATAACTTTTTAATATACGATAAAACGCATAAAATGGCACTTGTGTATGAAAATGGCAAGGCTGAGATTATTTCAATTGAGTGCATTAACACGCCTCAAGTTAATGAAAAAGAATTACATTATAGGCATTTGTGGATAGAATTTTACAAAACAATAGCAATTGCAGCAAGGATAAATCCAAAATGCCGTATGACTAATATGCCAAAACGCTATTGGAGCGAAATGATTGAAATGCAAAACGAACTTGAAAGAGCATAAAAAATGTGTAGTAGAGCATTTAGTCTACTACACTGTTTAATTGTACCGTTATATTTGTTTAAAATATTAAATTAATCAATTGGCATTAAGCTCTCATCATATTGAGCTGCGGCTTGTGCAGCTTCGTTTTGTTGTTCAGCGCCTGTTTCTTGTGTTTCAGGTGTTACAGGTGCTTCGGTTGCCACTTGTTGCTCTTCACCTGCAAATGGTTGCGTTGTGACGTCATTTACAACAATTACTTGCGCATCTTCGCCAAATTCAGACGATTGACTAACCTCTTCTTGAGTTAAAGGCATTGCCGTTTGTGCTGCATGGCTAAGCGGTAATACTTCGCCTGTTGGTTTTTCAAGCAAGTATGCGGCAACAGCAGTATTGTCTTGCACTAAAACTATTGCATACATTTTACTATCTTCTGTGCTTTTTGAAGGTATAAGTATTGACCATTTATCAACTTGTTTACCTTTACATTTTTCAAGTGTTAAATTACTTTCTTTTATAACATCATTAAATGCTACAAAACTATCATCCCATTTTTTAGGCACAGTTACCGTGCTAACCGTTGCAGTTGTAACGTCTGCCTCAACACCATAGCTTTGTAAAAATACAATTAAATCTTCAGCACTCGTCATTTCTAAATTTACTGTAGCTGCTGTTTGCATTAAATTTTCTTCATTGTCGTTATTAGCTAGTATTGCATTTACCCCTATAGCAGCTGCTAAAATTACGGCACCACACGCACATGCAATACCAACTTTTTTTAATTTTCCTTTTCGTAATGTCATAACAAACATAAATTCATCTCCTTAAAATGTTGCTTTTTAAAAATTATTGTATGCCGGCAGTTTTTTTGCCGATTGTAAGGTTGTTTATAAAATGTATGTTGTACATTTTGTTTTTATACTTTTTTAATTAAAATGTGTAAAAAGTGCATATTATTTATGAATTATCATGCTTTATTTGTAAAAATTAATTATAAATGCATTATATATGCATTTATATATTGACATGTGGTATTGTTTGGGTGTATAATTTATGTTAGCCGAAAAATTATTCGGCTCCTAACCTCAATGTTAAGGGAGGGACAAAGAAGATGTCAGAAATCAGAGTTAAAGACAATGAATCACTTGACAGTGCATTGCGCCGTTTTAAACGTTCGTGCGCACGTTCAGGTGTTCTTGCAGAAGTACGCAAACGCGAGGCATATGAAAAGCCGTCGGTACGCCGTAAGAAAAAATCTGAGGCTGCTCGCAAACGCAAATTTAAATAATTTCGTTTAGGCAGTATGTACACAAAGTAGCGGGTCTGTTTTCAGGCTCGCTTTTTTGTAATATTTTATATTATTACAAATTTAACTAGCTGCAAAAAAGTACAGTGTTTATACTAAGCTACATTATATTTAAGAATGGGGAATTGTATGTCGTTTTTTTTTCCAAGTGAAATATTTGATAAAGTGTATGACATTACACCTGAATATCTTCATAGCAAAGGAATTAATGCTCTTTTATTAGATGTTGATAACACTTTAACGGGGCACGGTAGTCAAGAACTTCCACAAGAAGTGTCTGACTGGTTGAAGGTTATGCATAGCTCTAACATTAAAATGACAATTGTTTCTAACAATATGAATAAAAGAGTTATGCCGTTTGCTAAGAGATTAAACATGTCTTATAGAGCTTTTTGTTGTAAACCGTCTCCCTATGGGTTAATGAAAGCAACAAATTCTTTAGGCGTAAAAAAGAGTGAAATTGCATTAATAGGGGACCAAGTTTTTACAGATGTATTAGCCGCTAAATTTTTTGGAATAAAAAGTTTAATGGTAATACCGATGTATAGTGATTATAAATGGACAATAAGGTTAAAAAGATATTTTGAAAAATTTATTATACAAAGCTATTTAAAAAGTGGCGGAAAGATAATTAATACAAGGAGCACAAAATGAATTTAAAACTTAATAAATTGGCTGAAATAATAACGAAGCAGCATTAATTAAAGAGCCTTCAAACATTTTTTATTTTTTAGGTATTGACACACACAGTGCAGGAACATTGCTTTTACTTTCAGATAAGTCTTATTTTATTATAGACTCAAGATACATAGAAATTGCTCGAAATAACATTGAATTTACTGAAGTTGTTTTGGAGAAAAACTCATTTGTTCAAATTTGTGAAATATTGGGCAAACACGGTATTAAACAACTATACATTGAAGATAGTGCAAAAATATCTTACGCCAAATCTGTTAAAGATGCGGTATCTGAAAATGTTTTAATTGATTCGTCTAATAAATTGAGCAATGAAATTTTGAAATTAAGAATGGTTAAAAGCGAAAAAGAGATAGAAACTATAAGAAGGGCACAAAAATTAACAGACGAGTGTTTTAAACATATTTTAAAGTTTATAAAGCCGGGCGCAAGAGAAATTGATATTGCACTTGAAATGGAAATGTATATGCGTAAAAATGGCGCAAAAGAGGTTGCGTTTCCAACAATTTTAGTAGCAGGAAATAAAAGCAGCTTACCACACGGGGAACCCGGCGAAAATGTTATAAAAGACGGTGATTTTGTAACATTAGACTTTGGAGCAAAAGTT
>CAYJDK010000081.1:0-8351 GCA_964368905.1 uncultured Bacteroides sp. | reverse complement strand
TAAAGCAAAGTGTATCAGGGTATGGCAAAGCAACTAAAAAACAGGTGCAAGAAATGACGCGTATAATTTTGAAAATGCAAAAAGTGCCAAAACCGGATGATGCCGCAGATGCTTTGGCACTTGCAATATGCCATGCATACAGTTTTGGTTCTAAGCAATATGGTATAAACCAAACAAAAAGGCAACAACAAGGCTACTTTTAAAAAAATATTAAGTGTAAAAGTTAAATAATAAATACATATTATAGGGCGGTTTAAAATGATATATTGTCTTACCGGTAAATTAATAGAAAAATCTTCCGATTTTGCAGTTATAAGCTGTGGTGGTGTTGGGTATTATGTTTATATACCATCTACAACGGCTGGCGCACTTGGCGCAGTTGGGGAAGAAACCACGCTTTATACTCACATGAATGTTACAGAAAACGATGTTTCATTATATGGTTTTTCAGACGCGCAAAGCCGAGTACTGTTTTTGCTTTTAACTAGTGTGTCCGGTGTTGGGCCAAAAGTAGGGCTTGCAATTTTAAGTGCGTTAAAAAACACACAAATTTTAACTGCCGTGTCTAGCGCAGACCATAAAAGTTTTACTGCGGCAAATGGTGTTGGGCCAAAACTTGCACAAAGAATAGTGCTTGAGTTAAAAGATAAAGTTGCAAAACATGCTTACGGCAATGCAATAGAACAAGGCATAGAAATAGAACATAATACAAACACTAATATGGCACAGGCAATGGCGGCATTAACAGGGCTTGGGTACACTGCAGCACAAGCAGCCAGTGCCCTTGCAGATGTTGACACTACGTTGCCAACTTCTGAAATAATTCGCCTTGCGCTGCAAAGTATAGGTAAAAGGGGGTAGGTTATGGCAATTGAATCGGTAGGGTTTGAATCACAAAGCGAACCTAATGAAGAAAGAGTTATAAGCACAAAGCAAAAAGAAGAAGATTTTGACAATGAAAGTACATTAAGGCCTCAAAGCCTTGATGAATATATAGGGCAAGATAAAGTAAAAGAAAACTTGAAAATTTATTTACAAGCGGCAAAATTGCGTAATGAACCGCTTGACCATTTGTTGCTTTATGGCCCGCCGGGGCTTGGAAAAACAACACTTGCTTGTATAGTTGCAAAAGAAATGGGAGTGCAAATAAGAATAACCTCCGGCCCGGCAATTGAAAAACCGGGCGATTTAGCGGCTCTTTTAACTAATTTACAAGAGGGCGACGTGCTTTTTATAGATGAAATACATAGGCTAACACGCCAAGTTGAAGAAGTGCTTTACCCTGCGCTTGAAGATTTTGCACTTGATATTATGATTGGCAAAGGGCCGTCTGCACAGAGTATACGCATAAATTTACCTAAATTTACACTTGTAGGCGCAACAACACGTGCAGGCCAGCTTACAAGCCCGCTAAGAGATAGGTTTGGCGTTATATTAAAATTAGAACTTTATACGCCGGACGAGCTTTCAAAAATAATAATGCGTAGCTCAAACATTTTAAATGTACAATGTACGCAAAGCGGTGCAAATGAAATGGCAAAATGCAGTAGAGGCACACCTAGGGTTGCGAACAGATTATTGCGAAGAGTAAGAGATTTTGCGTGTGTTTTGGGCAATGGTGAAATAACCGAAGATGCTGCAAAACAAGCGCTGAAAAGAATGGACATTGACAGCATGGGGCTGGATGAACTTGACAGAAACGTGTTAAGAGCAATTATAGAGATGTATGGTGGTGGGCCGGTTGGGCTTGAAACACTTGCCGCAGCACTTGGCGAAGAGGCTGTTACGCTTGAAGACATATGTGAACCATACTTAATGCAACAAGGGTATTTAGCACGTACACCAAGAGGACGATGTGTTACAAAATTTGCCTATGAACATTTAGGCATAAAACAAAAAGCAAACAATAACGATAATATGCAGCAAACATTTTTACAAGAGTAATATATTAAACACAGTTTAAACTAAAGGAGATTAAATGGCAGATGTTCGCCGTGCAATTATAACTGCACTTATAAAGCAAGAAAAAGACGGATATTCTAACTTAGTACTTAATGCGGCTCAAGAACGTTTTAATGCAACACAGCAAGAACGTGCCTTTTTTACGGCTGTTTTTTACGGTACAATTGAGAGAACTGTTACAATTGATTATATATTGCAAAAATTTTTAACAAAGCCAATAAATAAAACAGACCCCGAAGTGAGATGCATAATGCGCAGTGCACTTTATCAGGCAAAATATATGGATAGTGTGCCTGCCTTTGCGGCAATTAACGAGGCCGTTAAGCTTACAAGAAAAATGGGAAAAAGTAGTGCTGCGGGTATGGTTAACGCAGTGCTAAGAAAAGCAGTAGATTATAAAATTGAAAATGAACTTTTTAAAAGTGATATAGAAAAAGCAAGTGTTTTATACAGTGTTTCAAAAGAAGTAGCACAAGTATTTGTGAAAAATTATCCTGATAAATATGAAGAAATACTTGAAAAAAGTTTTGACAAAACAAAACTATGTTTAAGGGTAAATACACTGTTAAAATCTACACAAGAAATTTTAGATTATTTTACTGCAAAAGTAATTGAAACAGTAAAAGGCTATGTTGAACACAGTCTTTATGTTATTATAAAGGCGATATAACAAAAACAGAACTTTTTAAAATGGGTGCGTTTCACGTACAAGGAGAGGCGTCTCAAATAGTGTGCGCAACGCTAAATGCAAAAAAAGGGCAAAAAGTGGTAGATGTTTGCGCCGCACCGGGTGGAAAAAGCGCAACTGTTGCACAGTATATGTGCAATAGCGGTACGTTGCTAAGTTGCGATGTTGCCGAAAACAGGCTGCCATTAATAAAAGATGTGTTTGCTAAAATGCAAATTACATGTGCAAAAATATTACAAAATGATGCAACAGTTTACAACGATAAACTTGAAAATGCCGATATTGTACTTTGCGATGTACCTTGTAGTGGGTTAGGCATTTTAAGCAAAAAACCTGACATTAGATTGAAAAAATTAACTGAAATTGATGTTTTAAAAAACATACAGTTAAATATTGTTAAAACGTGTTCAAAATATGTTAAAAGCGGGGGAAAATTAATGTACTCTACATGTACATTAAACCCGGATGAAAACGAAAACATAGTAAATGAATTTTTAAAAAATAATAGCGAGTTTTATTTGTGTGAGATTAGTGATTTGCCGCAAAATGCACTTTCTGTAAACAAGTGTGTTACATTTTATCCGTCACAATATATACAAGACGGCTTTTTTATGGCACTTATGCAAAGACGTTAGTTAAAGAAAAAACGTTACAAAAATTTCACATTTTAAATGGGCTTTTTTAGCTCGTAAAGTCAATAAATACTAGCACAATAAGAGAGTTTGTGGTATAATGAAAAATATATGTGTATCTTCAATGAAATTAAATGAGCTTGAAACATTTGTTGTTGAAATAGGGCAACCTAAATTTCGTGCTAAGCAAATATATACTTGGCTGCACAAACATCATGCAAGTTCTTTTAATCAAATGCTAAATTTGCCAAAAACTTTAATTGAGTATTTGAGTAATAATTGCTTTATAGACACTGCAATTATAGAAAAAAAGCAAGTTTCAAAAGACGGTACTATTAAATATTTGCTTAAATTAAACGATGGCGAATACGTTGAAACCGTAGTTATGCAATACAATCACGGTAATAGTATTTGCGTATCAACTCAAGTTGGGTGCAAAATGGGGTGCAAATTTTGTGCTTCTACACAAAATGGGCTTGTACGCAATTTAAATGCAGGAGAAATAGCAGCCCAAATATATACGGCTAAAAAAGATATTAACAGCCGTATTTCAAATATTGTTTTAATGGGTATAGGCGAACCTCTTGACAATTTTGATAACGTAATAAAATTTTTGCGTATAATATCATCGGATGACGGTGAAAATATTGGTATGAGAAACATAAGCCTTTCAACTTGTGGGCTTGTACCACAAATAAAAGAGCTTGCAAAATTAAGGCTTTCAATAACTCTTTCTGTTTCACTTCACGCACCATTTGATGATTTGCGAACCGGCATGATGCCGATTAATAAGGCGTATAACATAAAAGAACTTATAAGTGCATGCCGAGAATACCAAAAACAAACAGGCAGGCGTATAAGTTTTGAGTATTCTTTAATAAAAGGTGTTAACGATGGCGAAGTGCATGCAAAGCAACTTGCAAGTTTGATTAAAGGCATGGGTGCGCATGTTAACTTAATACCTGTAAATCAAGTAGATAATACTGAATTTATGCCATCGCAAGAAATTAATGTTAATAAATTTAAACAATTATTACTAAACTTAAATGTTAATGCAACGGTAAGGCGCACACTTGGCACAGACATTAGCGCCGCTTGCGGGCAACTTAGAAGAGATACAAATTAGATATCTTAATACATGTGCTTACTTAAAGGAGGACTATCGCATTGAGAATTGTCGCTAAAACCGACATAGGTAACCAGCGAAATGAGAATCAAGACAATTATCGCGCAGGCCGCCAAAACGATGGCACGGTCTGGGCTTTGGTGTGTGACGGAATGGGCGGAACACAAGGCGGAAAAATAGCAAGCGGTGTTGCTTGTGAATATATGGAAAGAGCTTTTTGTGAAAATATAGATAATTTAACAAGCCCTACAAAAATTAAAAAATTTTTGTATAATGTTACAGATATTGCAAACAGTGCAATATATAAAAAATCTGAAGAAGATGAAAACATGTATGGAATGGGTACAACGCTTGTTTGCACTGTAATTCGCAATAATTTAGCACAGTTTGTACATGTTGGGGATTCACGTGCTTACCTATATACAAATGGATGTTTAATTCAGTTAACAAAAGACCATTCAATGGTGCAAGAATTACTGGCGCAAGGGCGTATTACTATTGAGCAGGCAAATTGTCATCCTAACAAAAATTTAATTACGCGCGCACTCGGCGTTTCAAATGATGTTGTAGTTGATTACGGAGAATGTGCTGTTAAGCCCGGAGACATGATACTTTTATGCACAGACGGACTTACTAACTTTGTTTCAGATGAAGAAATAACAAAAATATTATCAAGATCAAAATTTGACGAGGCGGCCGATAAACTAATAAGCCGTGCACTTGAAAGTGAAGGACTTGACAATATAACGGTTTTGCTTGTGGCAGCTCAATTAACGGAGGACTAGCAAATGAATAAATTAATTGGTAAATTATTAGACAATAGATATTTAATACAAGCTGTTGTGGGTAATGGCGGCATGGCTGTTGTTTATAAAGCAATGGATACAAAATTAAATAAAATTGTTGCTGTTAAAGTTTTGCGCGAAGAATGCATGCAAAACGAAGAACTTGTGCGTAGGTTTAAAAATGAATCTAAGGCTATTTCGGTTTTAGACCACCCAAATATAGTAAAAGTTTATGATGTAAGTGTTACTGAAAACTTGCAATATATTGCAATGGAATATGTTGACGGAATTACACTTAAAGAATACATGAAATACAAAAACAATTCTTTGTCTTATAAAGAAATAATGCATTTTACGGTGCAAACATTAAAGGCTTTGCAACATGCACATGCACAGGGAATTGTACACAGAGATATTAAGCCACATAACATAATGATGCTTTCAAACGGGGCAATTAAAGTTATGGATTTTGGCATTGCTCGCTTTGCCAGAAGCGAAAACCAAACAATGACAGACAAAGCGATAGGTTCTGTGCATTATATAAGCCCGGAACAGGCAAAAGGTGACGTTACAGACCATAAGGCCGACATATATTCTGTTGGTGTTATGTTATATGAAATGATTTCAGGTAAATTGCCGTTTGACGGTGAAAGCCCTGTTGGTGTAGCATTAAAGCAAATATCAGATGTTGCTGTGCCGCTTAATCAATTAAAACCTAACATACCGCCTGCATTAGAGCAAATTACACAGCGTGCAATGGCTAAAGATCCGCATGAAAGGTATCAATCTGCTCAAGCAATGCTTGCCGATATAGGCGTGTTTATTAAAAACCCAAGTGTAAAATTTGATTATCAATATGTTGCCGATTCAAGCCCGACACGCTTTGTTGATAAAGTAACCGTTAATAATAATGGTAAAAAAACAGGTGCAAGCCAATTGTTAGCAGGTGTTGTAAACGGAGGAGCAATGAGCAAAAAAAGAAAAAAACATAAAAGTAGAACTTTTAAAAATAAATGGGTATGGCCGGCCATGGCAGGTGGTACATTTGCGTTTTTATTAATATCTGCCCTTGCAAGCTATATGATTTTAAAAGATACGGTTTTATTTGTGGAAGCTGCAGATGCGGATTTGCCAAACTTTGTTGGTAGAATGCGCACTGAAGTTGAGGGAAACAGTGATTATTCTGAATTTACTAACATAGTATTTGAAGAAGTACACGACCCTGAAAACCCTGCCGGAATGATAATTGGACAAAACCCTAAACCACCAAAAATGATTAAAACAACAACACAAATTATTTTGCGTGTTTCTTCCGGCGTAATACAGGCACCATTGCCTGATTTAGTTGGAGCAGAAGAAGCAAATGCAATACAAGCAATGAAAGATGCCGGCTTTAGCCCAATGATAAGATATAGGCAAGTTGAAAGCGAAGCCGACCCATATGGTTATGTTCTTGAAATGACATTGTCAGACGGTACACCTGTGGGCGCTGGGCAATTGTTGGATACAGGCACGGTTGTACAAATTCATGTAAGCTCTGCGTATCGTGATACTACAGTTAAAGTGCCTAATTGTGTTGGCCTTATAAGTATTGAAGAAGCGCAAACAGCGCTGTTTTCAAAAAGGCTTGGAATTGGCCATGTTTCCACGGAAGATAGCCTATTACCGGCAGGTTCTATTATAAGACAAAACCCTGAATATGTAGAAGACCCTGAGGGCGGTTTTGTTGCATTTGGAACACTTGTAGACCTTGTAATTTCTGCAGGGCATACTCACACATTTATTGAAACCGGTAAAGTTGAACCGCACGATTGCACTATAGATGGCAAAGTAACGTATTCTTGCAGTGTTTGCGGTGAAGTAAAAGAAGAGGTTATACCTGCACCGGGCCATGTTTGGAGCGAGTGGGAGCCAATTCCTACTACCGATGGAAGTGAGCCTACTATGGAAAGACGTTATTGTACTGTTAACCCTGCACATGAACCGCAAGAGAGATTAATTGGTGGGGGAAGCTCGTCTGACAGTTCAACGGACACCGGCGGAGATTCTAGCTCAAGCGAGGGAACAGGAACTCCATAAAATTAAAAACAATTATTGATACAAATGCAAATTACTGTTTAGCAGCAATAATGCTAAATGGTGTAAAAATTATATATTATGAATGGCAAGGTAATTATGGATAAAGACTACAACTTTTTTAACGACGAAAACAAAGAAGAAGACATAATATCTGACGGTTTGAATGCAGATACCGGTGATTTGCATGAAGAGACTTTTGAAAGTCAAAATACTGATGATGATAACTTAATTGAAAATGTTAGTGTAAAAGAAGATGAGCAAAGCAATCAAGGGAGTGATGAAATATCACAACCTATATTTGATGAGCAAGAAATTAATTATCAAGCTGTTTATTTTGAAGGAGAAAACGAACAAAACACCGATATAAGTCTTGACGAAAAAGATGAAGAGCAAAAAGTTGTTGACGTTAATCAACCTGATTTAGATAACACGTTTGAAACAAATAAATTTAACTTGTTTAACTTGTTTAAAAGCAATAAAAAGGAAAGTGTTACGGCGGTAAGCAACATTGAATTTGAAGAAAGCAATGATACAGTGCTTGAAGCAAATGAAAAAGAGGAAGCAGCAGCCGATAGCACAGAAATAAGCAGTGATATATTAAGTGAAACACATGAAGACATTACTGATTTTGAAAAAGAACTGCAAGAAGAATTAGGGCTTGAAACAGACGAGGAAGAGGCGGCCGAGAGCGCAGAAACAAGCGGTGAAACAGCAAGCGAAACGCACGAAGAAATTACTGATTTTGCACAAGAAGTGCAAGAAGAACCGCAAGCCGAAATAAACGAAAACGAGGCGGCCGAGAATTTAGAGGTTTTAGAAAAAGAAAATAATGTTGAAGATAATAGTGAGACATCTAATAAAACTGATGGTTTTAGCTTTGCAGCATTAAAATTAAGTTTATTAAAATTGTTTGGAAAAGATGGAAACAAGGAACCTAAAGACAAAGAGAATCGATATGATGAAATAGAGAGTGAAGATGTTGCAATAGAAGTATTTGCAATGCAACAGGGCGATAGCGAAATAACAAAAGCGTCCGAAGAAGCTGAAGAAATTGAAGAAACCGAAACGACCGAAGTAAC
>CAYJDK010000080.1:7314-8477 GCA_964368905.1 uncultured Bacteroides sp. | reverse complement strand
ACAATGTGCAATATTAGTTCCAACAACCATATTAGCATGGCAACATTACAACTCTATAATATCACGTATGGAGGCTTTCCCCGTAAAAGTTGGGTTGCTTTCGCGCTTTAGAACTCAAGGCCAACAACGAGAAACAATAAGAGGCTTAAATTTAGGCACGGTAGACATAGTTGTAGGAACACACCGCCTTATACAAAAAGACGTTAAATTTAAAAACCTTGGCCTTGTAATTGTAGACGAAGAACAGCGTTTTGGAGTTAAACACAAAGAACGCCTAAAAGAAATGTTTGTTGGTGTAGACATGCTTACTCTCTCTGCAACACCTATACCCAGAACATTAAATATGGCATTAACCGGCCTTAGAGACATGAGCACAATAGACAAACCCCCAATTGAACGCCGGCCCGTTGAAACGTATGTTTTAGAATACGATGACATTGTAATTTCCGGAGCTATAAAAAAAGAAATTGGCAGGGGCGGCCAAGTTTATTATTTACATAACAGAGTTGAAACAATTGAAAACTGCGCCCTAAAAGTATCAAGCCTTGTTCCAAACGCAAGAATAGGCATAGCCCATGGAAAAATGGACGAAGCGTCACTTTCGCGCATTTGGCAACAATTAATGGACAATGAAATTGATGTTTTAATATGCACAACACTTATAGAAACCGGCGTAGATGTGCGAAACTGCAATACTTTAATTGTTGAAAACTCAGACTATATGGGCCTTTCTCAACTTTACCAATTAAGGGGCAGGGTTGGCCGTAGCGGAAGAAAAGCGTATGCCTACTTTACATTTAAGCGCGACAAAGTGTTAACAGACGTTGCGGCAAAACGCCTTTCAGCAATAAGGGAGTTTACAAGTTTTGGCAGTGGGTTTAGGATTGCAATGCGTGATTTGCAAATTAGAGGCGCCGGCAATTTGCTAGGACAAAGCCAACACGGGCACATGCAAACTGTAGGTTATGATATGTATGTAAAGCTTTTGCACAATGCAATTGCACAGCAAAAAGGCGAAATTGTTACAAAAGATAAAAGCGAATGCTTAATAGATATAACCACAGATGCCTATATACCTGAAAGTTACATAAAAGATATACCTCTTCGCATTGAGGCATATAAACTTATAGCGGCTATTTCTAACAAAACAGATGCCGAAGACG
>CAYJDK010000080.1:0-7304 GCA_964368905.1 uncultured Bacteroides sp. | reverse complement strand
AAAAAATGATACCATTTTGCTTTACTCTGACAATTTGAGCATGCAAAGCATAAAACCCCTTTTAAACGCATTTAAAGGCAAATTGCTTGTAAATGCCGGCACAAAACCATACTTGTCTTTAAAAGTGCTTTCAACCGAAAGCCCAACAAATAGTTTAGAAGCACTTTTAGACGATATGCAAAGCATTGAAAAGAGCATTAAAACCAATTGAGTAAACATTATTTTTAAAAATGTATTGTCAATTTCGTATTAAAGTTGTATAATATCAAGACAAGCGCAATTTTCACTTTTGTATATTCAATTATCAATAAAGACAATGCATAGTCTTTTAAATATTATTCTGGAGGAACATATCTTGAACAAGCTTAGAAAAATTTTATCGGTAATATTATGCCTTTTGGTTATATTTTCTTTTACATCTTGCCATTTTTCAACACCACAAACAGTTGTAAGTGTTAATGGCACAGACATACCTGCAGGCATTTATTTGCTTTACCAGTTTGACGCATACAATACTGCTTCTTCAGCTTATAGCGATGAGTTATATAAAGCGGGAGAGCAAGATATAAGCACAGAAAATATAGATATTTTCGATGTTACTATTGAAGGTGTTAGTGGCGAAGAATGGATTAAAAATGAGACAGACCGTTTGTTAAAACAGTACGTATACATTACTGTTGCACATAGCGAAGACTCAACTATTTCTGCTGAAGATATTGATACTGCTATTCGTGTAGCCCAAGATTCATACGACAATGAATATTCAAAAGAAATTTACGAAGCTAACGGCATTGGCCGCCAAAGTTATGTGGATTATTATGTTGCACTTACAACATATTATAATTTACTTGCAAATTACACAGAAGAACAACGCGAAGAAATTAATATCAACGATGCACAAGAATATATGGACAGTAAATATAAACAAATATCTGCTTTATCTTTGCCTACCACAAACGCTGAAGGTGCAGAACTAGACGATGCAGGAAAAGCGCAAATTCAAGAAATTGCAGATACTTTACAATCTGACTTACAGTCCGGCCAAAGCATGGACGAGCTTGCACCGGCAGCATTACAAGAAGCCTTTGAAATATGTGGGCTTGAATATTCCGAAGATGTTTTAGCTCAATACAACACAACATCTTTTGTAATTGATGATGTTAACTACTATTTTGACAGCGAAACAGTTGCAACAATTATGGCATCAAGCATAGGTGACGCAGGACAAGTAGCTCAAAGCACTATGCCACTTGTATACAGCATTATCCCAAATTATACAGACGACGAGCATTTTGAAACAAATTATTATGATAGCATTGTTTCAGAAATGTGCCAAAACGGCTTTGACGAAATGGTTTTACAAGAAACTTCCTCTTATGAAGTTGTTGAATACGACAACGCAAGAAGTATATACAGTGCAAAAAATATTGTAATTTAATATTAGTTTATAATGTTTAAATTTAAATAAATTTAAACGTATTATTTGCATTAATTAAAACCGTGTAAAACTGTTTTTTATAGCCGTTTTGCACGGTTATGTTATTTTTTAATATTTGCATCAATGTTAAAATTAGATTGGAGTTTAAAATGACATTTACCGGTGCTAGTTATATTTTGCTTTTATTTTGTGTAATTTTAGCATATTATTTACCTTTTAAAAATTATCAAAACGCCACGCTTTTAGTTGCTAGTTTTGTTTTTTATGCTTTTAATTTACCTCACGGCGAAAACGTTAGTATCTTTAACACCTTTATTCCCCTTTTTGCACTTTACTTTAACGTAGTTTTTACGTGGCTTTTAGCAAAAGCCATTGAAAAAGCAACCGGTAAAACACGTTTAACACTAACTGCATTAACTGTTGTATGCTTAATATTTACGCTGTGCGTTTTTAAATATTTCAACGCTTTTATTCCCATTCTTTTTAACATAACTAACTTAAATTTTTCTGTTTTAGCATTTCCTTTAGGTATTAGTTTTTACACATTTTCCACACTTAGCTACATTATAGATGTTTACCGAAATGACACAAGCGCAGAAAAAAACTTTTGCACTTATGCCGCCTTTGTAACATTTTTTGGCACAATAACAAGCGGGCCAATTTGCCGCGCTTTAAAAATATTACCGCAACTTTCAGTTAAACGCAAATTTAACGCCGGGCAAACATGCAACGCATTGCGCCTTTTACTTTTTGGTTATTTTAAATGGATAGCAATAGCCAATGTGTTAGGACTATATGTAAATCAAATTTTTAAAAGCAGTATCACTTTATTAGAGTATAACGGTTTATC
Organism: uncultured Bacteroides sp.; assembly: GCA_964368905.1. Taxonomy (GTDB): domain Bacteria; phylum Bacillota; class Clostridia; order Oscillospirales; family Ruminococcaceae; genus Ruthenibacterium. The sequence goes on along the minus strand of CAYJDK010000080.1, from coordinate 5,016 downwards.
TTTAATACTTGCAGCCGCCAGCTACGCTTTACAGCTATATTTTGAATTTTCAGGTTACAGCGACATTGCACGAGGAACGGCAATGCTATTAGGCATTGAAATACCTATTAACTTTAAAACACCTTATTTTTCAACTAATTTTTCAAGTTTTTGGTCTAGCTGGCACATTAGCCTTTCAACATGGCTACAAGATTATATATTTATGCCTCTTGTTTGGAGCCGTTGGCCAACACGTCTACCAATTGTTGGTAAGTATATTAAAGATTCACCACCCGTAATATCAAGCGTTGCAATTGTGTTTATAATAAGCGGTTTTTGGCACGGTAGCACATGGCCGTTTGTTATTTGGGGTGTTTTGCAAGCTGTTTTCCGCGTTGGCGAGGAACTCTTGCATAAATATTATAAAAAACCGGCAAAAAAACCAAAACTTGCACTGCGAGTTTTCAAAACAGTCAGTGTGTTTAGTCTTTGGAGTTCTGCACTTGTGTTTTTCCGCATTGGCTTAATGGAAGGCGGCACTATTGCAGACGGTTTTTCATACTTATATAGGCAGTTTACAGGTATATCTTTTACTCAATTCTTAACTCAAACAAGCCTTGCAATACAAAACGGTTTTTATACAAGGCCTTTAATGGTAGTTTTTTACATTGCTTACATGTTGTTTGTGCTTTTAATTGCTTTTTATTGCGATAAACTACAACACTTTAATTATAAGGGCAAACATATTAGCACAATTGTTGCACAAAAAAGCACTTTAATAAAATGGTGCATATATTACACTTTAATAGGTTGTATTTTACTTGGGTTTATAATGCAAAGCGGCGGGTTTGGCACTGTTAGTTTTGCATATGCACAGTTTTAAAATATTGTGTGTTATTAACTAGTGTTAAACACTATTTAAACTTATTAAGTGAAACGGAGCATTTAATTATAATGAAAAAATTGTTATTTAAAATTGCACTGGCGTTGCTTCCCGTTATAATGTACCTTGCAATTTTTATTATGTTCGAGCCTAATAACTATTTTGGTTTGCAACAAAACTCAAGCACTAACAGCCCAATTGCCAGAATCCGTGCATACGAGGCACAGCCTTATAACACAATTATATTAGGCGATTCTCGCATGGCACACTTTGACATGCAGCTTGTTAGTGAAACGTATGATGCGCAAGTTTCAAACGTTGCTTACGGCGGTGCCGGCCTTGCAGAAAGCATTGATGAATTTTACTACTTATATGAAAAAAACCCAAACATTGAAAATGTTGTATTTGGGTTGTCTTTTTATACCATTAACAGTGCTTATAACCCTGTTAATAGAATGAAAACAGTTGAAACTCAATTAAAAAACCCTGTTGCTTATATATTTAACCTTGAATACAATGTTAACACAATAACTGTTTTAACACAGCGCATTAGTTATGCTTTGCGCTCTATGCCATATGACGATGTACTTGCAACCGCAAACCACACGCCCGATGAGTATGTTGATGACGACGGAGATTTATTGTTTAGGCAAGATTTAATAGATTACGCCGTTACTCTTTATACAAACTGTGCAGACGGCGGCGTTAATGTTTTGCCTGTGCGTGAATATGATGAAGAAAATAATCTTACTAATGCACGTGAAATTACAGACTATATTGAACAAAACATAACAAGCGAGCATTCAAAATTTAGTGTTAACGAAGAGCAATTGCAAAACCTGCTTAACATGGCAGAATTTTGTGCTGATAATAATATAAATTTAACTTTTGTATTACCTCCCATGGACGAAAGCGTGAGAAAACTTGTTTGTGAACCTCTTGGAATAGACACAGCAATGCAACCGGTGCTAAGCGCACTAAATGAAAGTGGAGCAAATGTGCTTGACTATGAGTGGGAAAACAGCCCAAATTATAGCGACACTTATTATTACGACGGTTTTCACCTCGACGTAGTGCACGGATTACCTGAGTGGACGCTTACATTATTTACGGAGGTAAATTAGTTTGAAAAATGATAATAAAGGCAAAAAAAATCTTGATTTTTTAATATTGTATGAGCATATTGTTCGCGAATATGAAAGCTTGCTTTTATTAAAATTAGAGCTTGAAAAAAGAGGCTATACTGTAGAAATACGCCATTTGCTTGCAAGAAAACGCCTTAAATATTGTTTATGGAAAAAACCCGAGGTTCTTGTTTCCAGCTGCATGTATGACAACGAAGCAATTAACAGCCACGTATATAACAATGTTGGTGTGTGCAACAAAGTTGTTAACTTGCATTGGGAGCAAATGCTTAGCGACACACAAGAAAACGGCGCATGGTTTAACATGGACGGTAACGCAAAAAAGTGCACACAAATATGCTGGGGCAAAAAAACAGCCGCTAGGCTTGTTTATAACGGCATGAAACAAAAAAATTGCCCCGTTACAGGCGCAATTATGATGGACTTTTTAACACCGCAATTTAACGGGTATTTTAAAGACAAAAAGCAACTTTGCAAAGAACATAATTTAGACGAAAATAAAGAGTTAATGCTATATATATCATCTTTTGGCTACGCAAGCATGACACCACAAGAAGTAAAAGAATTATCTTTAATGGCAGGAGAAGATTTTAGCGGATTTGCAAAAACAAATGCTGAAAGCATGACAACTACGCTTGAATGGTTTGACAAATACCTTACGCAAAATAAAAACGTACAACTTGTTTACAGGCGCCACCCAAGCGAATGGAACAGCGAAGAACTTACAAATTTAAGCAAAAAACACAGTAATTTTCACGTTATATTTAGCGACAGCGTGCGCCAATGGATAGTTGCAAGTGACAAAATATTTATATGGATGAGCACGGCAATAGCAGAAGTTTATTTTGCAAACAAAACATGCCATATATTAAGGCCACAACCAATTGAGCATGAGTTTGACCCTGTTATTTATAAAAACGCTCAGTATGTTACTTCTTATAAAGAATTTGAAAAATGCACTAATGAAAAAAACTCACCATTCCCTATTAACAATAATGAAATTGAGCTTTATTTTGACAAAAATGATGTGCCTTCATATATAAGGCTTGCAAATTTACTTGAAGATGTTTACAAAAATGATGCCAAAGAGAACTTGTTTTCTTATCCATTAAAGAAAAAGTTTAATTTGCTAAAATATATTGCGCTTGTAGGCATACATGCCATGTTTGCAATAAAATTACATCCTGAAAAATTTAAACGTATTTGCCCTGCTTTTGCAAGTTTTGCCGGAAGAATTTACGGATACATTGAAAAAGCATATATTAGCGAGCAAGAAATTAACAACATGACTAAGCGAATAGCCAAATTTTTATAATATTTATATTGCTTTCTAATAAATCTGCTAAAATTACAAAACACATTTTATATATACACTAATACGAGGTTTATATGGAAAACAACAAATTACAAACAAGTTTTAACACAAAATCATTGCTAAAATATGCTTTTCCAACCATATTTATGATAATTTTTATGTCAACTTACTCTATTGTTGACGGCGTTTTTGTTTCAAATTTTGTTAACGAAAGCGCACTTTCTGCCATAAACATTGCGTACCCTGCAATAACTGTGGTTTTTGCACTCGGGTTTATGCTAGTAACAGGCTCTAACGCAATTATAGGCAAACTAATGGGTGAGCGCAAAGATTATGAAGCAAAACAATTTTTCACGCTTATCTATATAGTAGGCACTCTTCTTGGTATAATTTTAATGGGCATAATAATAATATTTATAAATCCTATTTTAGTATTTTTAAACGCACAAGGTTCTTTATATTCTTATGCTAAAGATTACTTGTTTATATATTCTTTATTTATGCCAATGGCGGTGCTACAAATATACACACAAAGTTTTTTTGTAACCGCAGGTAAACCGGGCCTTGGGTTTTTTACATGTTTTTTAGGTGGAATTGCTAATATTATATTAGACTATGTATTTATTGTAATGTTAGGTTTAGGTATTAAAGGGGCAGCCCTTGCTACCGGTATAGGGTGCACTATTCCTGCACTTTATGGCATTTTATACTTTGCATTTAATAAAAAAAGCCCTTTAAAATTTGTTAAGCCAAAATGGAGCGGGCGCTTATTGCTACAAAGCATTACAAACGGCATGAGCGAATTTGTAACAAGCATAGCTATGTCTGTTACAACTTTACTTTTTAATGTAATTTTAATGCAAATTGCAGGAGAAAGCGGTATTGCCGCCATTACGGTTATTTTATACGTGCAAATGATGCAAACTGCTATTTATGCAGGGTATTCTTTTGGTATATCACCTATTATCAGCTATAAATTTGGCGAGCAAAACCACGCGCAATTAAAACAAATTATGAAAACTAGTTTTTATTTCTTAATTATTTCATCTTTAATTACATTAGTATTGTCTTTGATATTTGCAGAAATAGCCGTTGGGATATTTATTCCTAAATCAAGCGCTACTTTTAACCTTGCTGTTAATGGCTTTAGAATTTTTTCTTTAGCATATATTTTTGCCGGTTTTAATATTTTTGCTTCTTCTTTATTTACAGCACTCTCTAACGGCAAAATTTCTGCTTTTTTATCTTTTAACCGCACACTAATTTTTATAGTTATTTGCCTTTTAACATTACCGTATATTTTAGGCATTAATGGTGTTTGGCTTGCTGTGCCCATTGCAGAGGCATTATCTTTTATTTTGGCCGCATGGCAATATTTTAAAAACAAACGCATTTATAATTACTAAGTTTTTGTATGCTTAAAGCTTGCCTTTATGTTTTTCCTTTTAAGTTTATTTATCCTGCTAGGTTTATTTGTTAATTTATTGCTACGTATTGTTTATATTTTATATTACATTAAAATTTACGATTAAAAACACATCCCCTTGCACATACTATTTTTAAAGTATGTACAGGGGGATATTACGTGGAAAAAATTATTAGGTGGATTTGTTACATTGTATCAATTGGCGCTATACTTTTATTTTGTTTTGCGCTTTACGTTTCTTCAATTTTACCGGACACTTTTCTTGTTA
>CAYJDK010000079.1:5517-8620 GCA_964368905.1 uncultured Bacteroides sp. | reverse complement strand
CTTTTACAGATTTTGAGCTTATTGTTATTGACAATGGTTCTAAAGACGAAAGCCTTGCAATTGCAGAAAGTTATGTTGGAAAAAGTAATTACACATTAATTAAAAACAGTGAAAATACCGGGTTTTCGGCGGCGGTAAACGCAGGCATACGCATTGCAAAAGGCGAATACGTGGTGCTTTTTAACAACGACGCTTTTGCAGAGCCCGATTGGCTTGAACACTTGATTAACACAGCAAAGCAAGACGAAAATATTTTTGCCGTACAAAGCCTAATGATACGCCATTATGAAAGAGATATTTGCGATGACGCAGGCGATTATGTAACGCTGTTTGGGTTTGCGTGTAAAAGAGGAGACGGTATGTACTGGAAGAGGTACACAAAACCGGGGCGTATTTTTTCTGCATGTGGGGGCGCAAGCTTGTACAGGAAAAGCATTTTAGATAAAATAGGTTGTTTTGATGAACTGTTTTTTGCATATTTTGAAGACGTTGATATATCTTGGAGGGCAAATTCTTTGGGGTACAAAAATATGTATTGCCCTGATGCAAAATGTTACCATATTTGCGGTGCAACAACGGGTGCTGTGAGGTATAACCATTTTAAAAGCGTGCAAAGCGGTAGAAACAGCATATTACTGCCTTATAAAAACATGCCTATTATAATGTTTATAATTAATTTTATACCGTTATTGTTTGGTTATTTGTTAAAAATTGTTATGTTCAGCATAAAGGGTTATAATAAACCTTATATAGAGGGTGCAAAGCAGGCGTTTATTGCAATGCCAAAAATTATAAAGCCAAAATTTAAAATAAAAAACCTGCCAAATTATTTTTATATAGAAGCGCTACTTATTTTAAATTGTTTCACATATGTATGGTATAGGTTTAAAAGATTTATGAAGTGGAAATAATTAATTTAAGTTTAATTTTAAAAAAGTATTTGCAAAACGGTTAAAACAGGGTATAATTAAAGAAATTAGTAAATAAAGGAGCTGAAAACATGGGATTTTTTTCTAAATTATTAGGACTTGGCGCAGCAGCAGGTGCCGCAGCAGGCGCGTACTTTGTAGCAAAAAAATATAAAGATAACGCACAAGAAAAACAACAAATGATAGACATTCCGGGGGCAGATGTTGAAACACAGTATACTGTAAAAGCACAAGAAAGCGGCTTTATTGATGATGTAAAAAAAGCAGCTTCTGATGTATATGACGAAGCGAAAGAAACAGTTAAAATAAATGCAGAAAAAGTGGGAATAGATACTGAAGAATTTGCAGGAGCAATGAGCGAGGCTGGCAAAGCAATAGCGCATGCAAGCAAAGCCGTTGCGGGAACTGTAAAAACAGCAGCGCCTGATGTTGTGGAAAGCGTGAAGGCAACAGCAGATACCGCTATTAAAAAGGTAAAGAAAAAAATAAATGCAAGCGAAAGTGTTGAAGTAACACAAAATGAAGAACTTATTACAATAGTTGAGCCTGTACAAGAAGTTGAAATTAAAACACAAGATGAAACATTGCCAAAGGAATAGGCTTTATTTTGAATTAGTTTTATTTAGTTTTGTAAATGCAAGCCAATGTAACTAAAACTTGGGTTATTAATTTTTACTAACATTTACAAACATTTATTACACAGTGCATAAATATAAATGTGCCCTATACTAAAAAAGTATAGGGCACATTTTTTTTGTAAGGTTAATGCAACTTTCTGTGTGCGCCAGTGGAGCACACAGTGAATTCTTGTTTAAATTATACGCTGCAACGGCAAATTAATAAATTAAACAATAATTTTTATGCAATTTTGCTTTGGTGTAAAGTTTAATATAAAAGCAGCAATTAAAGGTTAGGCACAACTTTAACAGCACCGTAATTGCGAACCATTAGCACGTAACATGCACCCTTGCCAAAAACGTTTTCCATTAAATTATAGTATTCGTTTAAAACGGTGTTTGGCACAAAGGCTTGTATGGTGCCGGCAAAGCCACCACCTTGCAAACGCCAGGCACCTTTATTGTTTAACACTTTTTGCGAAAGTGCAAGCCCAACACAAACTGCCTGCTCTTTTGTATTTTTAACACTATATGCGTTTTGGTTATACTCAAAAGACGAGTGGCCGCCTTGTATTATTAAAGACAAAAATTCGTTAAAATTGTCTTGCTTTACTGCGTTGCACAAAAGCAGTGCTCGTTTTGAATCTGCAAAAAAATGCATTGCACGAAGCACGGCCCTATCGCTTAATTTTTCGCGTATTTGTTGTATGTTATCGTAAAATTCTTTTTCATTAACTTGGCGCAGCACGCTTTTGCCAAAAAATTGAGCAACCATTTCCATCTCTTGTCTTACTGCGGCGTATTCGTCTGTTAAACCTGCGTGGCTACCTTTTGTGTCTGTTATACAAAGAGAAAAATTGTGTTTTGAAAGGTCAAAAGAAACGTTTTCAACAACCGGTGCGCCTTCTTTTTCAAAATCAATTGTTATTGCGCCGCCAACACTGCTTGCTGTTTGGTCCATTAAACCGCTTGGTTTTCCAAAAAACACGTTTTCGGCATATTGTCCAATTTGTGCTATTTGCACAGGTGTAAATTTAAAATTATTGTATTCTCCGTTTAATATTGCACCTATTACACCCCCGCAAAACATCAGATGTTGTATATGCGTTAAAACCACCAATTTTACCGCCTCTGTTAACTATGTCTGCGCAAATACCCCTTATAAGCGCGCCGGAATGGCCGTGCTCCTCTTTTGTGGGTTTCAAGTTTGTTATGTCAATATTATCGCTGCGGTTAAAACCTTCAGATTTAACACGTATAATATTATCATTATTCTTTGAAACTATGGCAATAACGTCAAGGTTAACGGCTGCTGCCATTACAATTCCGTTATTATGGTCGGTGTGGTTGCCACCTATTTCCGTACGCCCCGGCGCGGAATATATTTCAATGTCTTTGCTGTTAGGGTAAATTTTGCAAAAATTGTTAATTGCGTTTATATAACGCAAACGCTGTTTTTTGCACACTTCTTCTTTGGCACCGTACAGTTTTTTAAAAGTGTCGTCGTATTCACCGTTTTCAATAGTTTGTACAATTTTAGTTATGTCAGACATAAAT
>CAYJDK010000079.1:4654-5507 GCA_964368905.1 uncultured Bacteroides sp. | reverse complement strand
GCGGCCATTAAGGTGGAAATGCTTTTTGTTATAAATAAGTGTTTACAATTAAATAATTGTATATGCAAAAATATTAAAGCTGTTTTATAGTTGCACAATTAAGCGCAAGCAATATTCATTTTTATTGCAAGTTAAAACACAAACATTTATACATGTTATCTATATAATTATAACAGATTTTAACATGCAAAACATAGACTTTTGTTGAATTTTTTGTTATAATATGCACTATATTGTTTTGCCTGAAAGGATTGGTGTGCGTTGAGCGGTACAAACAAGCACTCGTTTAAGCAAAACTACAAAGATATTGCCGAGCTTGGTATATATAATTGTGGTTGGCAAAAGTGTGAAAAAAACCATACTTGGGGCCCCGGTGTAAGAGACCACTACTTGCTCCATTTTGTAGTAGAGGGCAAAGGCACTTATGTTACAGGTGGGGTAGTGCACAACGTAACAAAAGGAGAAGTGTTTTTTGCAAAACCAGGTGAATTAATAACTTATTGCGCTAATAACGAGCAATCATGGGAATATTATTGGGTTGGGTTTAATGGGCCTTATGCTAACAGAATTTCGTTTAAATTGCCGTTTAAAAACACAATGCCTGTACACAAGTGCAATGATTTTAATGTTATTGAAAAATCGTTTTCAAATTTATTTAACTCACGAGGCACCGAGCCATATAGCGAATCATTAATGGTTGGGTATTTGTATATATTAATTGCGGCACTAATAAAAGAAGCCCAAGTTATAGAGCCTCATAAACCAAGCTCTAGTTACCAGTATGTAAACGATGCCATTAAGTTTATACAATTTAATTATTCTAACGATATTGGAATAGACGATATTGCAAAAG
>CAYJDK010000079.1:0-4644 GCA_964368905.1 uncultured Bacteroides sp. | reverse complement strand
TATAGAGTTTTTATAAACAACATTGGCAAATCACCCATAGATTATTTAACAGGTTACAGAATAGGCGAAGCGTGTTTTCTTTTAAAAAACTCAAATTTGTCAATAGCAGAAATAGCTGTTTCGGTAGGTTTTTTTGACCAGTTTTATTTTTCAAGAGTTTTTAAAAAAGAAAAGGGAACGCCACCCAGCAAATACGTTGCGGCTTTAGATAAGCTTGTTAATGTAACACAACCAGAATAAAAGAAGGCTATTTATAAAATAATGTTAACAAAAAATTCAGAAATTACAGTAGAAATTATATCAATATCAAACGATGGCAACGGCATTGCAAAACATGATGGATGCGCTGTTTTTGTGCCGTTTAGCGCGGCAGGAGATACGTTGCGCGTTAAAATAGTAAAAGCGCATAAAACGTATGCTTTTGCAATAATAAAGCAAATAATAAAACCTTCGCAACACAGGGCTTTGCCACAGTGCGAAATTTATAGTAAATGCGGAGGATGTTGTTTTGCCCATATGTCTTACAAAGCAGAACTAGATGCAAAACAATCTTTTGTGCAAGATGCAATGACACGCATTGGCAATATATCGGTGCCGGTGCAAAGTGTGCTTGCGTTAGATAATGAGCAAAGATACAGAAACAAGGTGCAGTTTCCTTTGTGCGAACAAAACGGCAAAATAAAAACAGGGTTTTATGCCGCAAGGAGCCACAGGGTTGTACCTTGTAATGACTGTGTTTTGCAGCCTGAACTATTAAACAACATTGCAAAAACTTGTTGTGAAGCTCTTGAGATGAAAAATATTAGCGTATACAACGAAGAAAACCATACGGGTTTAGTTCGCCATATATACTTACGCCATGCACAAAGTTCAAACAAAGTGCTTTTATGCTTTGTAATTAATGCAAAAAACCTACCGCACAGCGGTGAAATATGCAATATTATTACGCAAAAACACAAAGAGATAGAAAGTATTGTTGTTAATGTTAACACACAAAAAACAAATGTGATTTTGGGCAAAACATGTAAAACAATTTTTGGTACAGGAATATTAAACGACGAAATTTGCAATGTGCCTGTACGGCTTGACCCGTTGAGCTTTTTTCAAGTTAACACAAAAGGTGCAGAACTTTTGTATAACACAGCGGCAGAAATGGCACAGCTAAAAGAAAGTGACGTATTGCTTGATTTATATTGCGGAACAGGCACAATTGGCCTTGCAATGATGAAAAGAATGCCTTGCAAACAGCTGATAGGCGTTGAAATAATACCACAAGCGGTTGAAAGTGCAAAAATTAACGCAAAAGAAAGCAACATACAAAACGCAACATTTATATGCGCAAGCACAAGTGAGGCAGTGCAGGAATTACAAAAAAGCGGCACGTTGCCGGATGTTGTGGTAATGGACCCGCCGCGAAAAGGTAGCGATGAAATAACACTTAACGCTGTAATTGCAATGGCACCGCAGCGTATTGTTATGATAAGTTGCAATGCACCAACGGCCGCAAGGGATGTTAAATATTTGTGCGAAAACAATTATACGGTAAAGAGCATTATGCCTGTTGATTTATTCCCAAGAACAAAACATGTAGAGTGCATAATACTGATGACTAGATGTGATGATATATAGTGGTAAACAGTGAGGAGCCGTTGAAAAACAAGGGCTTTGCCAACACTTTTTGTAAAGGTAACTTTAAGGGCATAACCATAACGCCGCACACTGCAAAATTGTATTTATCAGTCGTGTTCGAAGCACTCCTTATAAGTTAAGTGGGCATACATATATACTTATATATTTTTAATGAGGATGGTTTTTATGGATATTAACACAAGCACAAATGTAAAACTTATTTGGGACTATATGTGCCTTAACTCAAAACCCGAAAAAGCAGATTGTATTGTTGGGTTTGGCAGCTATAATGAGGATGTTGCAACAAGGGCGGCAGAGCTTTATAAACAACAGTTTGCGCCTAAAATATTGTTTTCAGGCGGGCTTGGCCGCAATACAGAAGAAATGTGGACAACAGCCGAAGCGGACCGTTTTGCAAAAATAGCAATAAACGAGGGCGTGCCAAAGCAAGATATTATTATTGAAAACAAATCTACAAATACTGGTGAAAACATATTGTTTACAAAAAATATGTTTGAAAACCTGAATATGAATGTTAAAAAAATACTTGTTGTGCATAAACCTTTTATGGGCAGAAGAATTTACGCTGCACTAAAAATGCAGTGGCCTGAAATAAACGCTGTTATTACATCTCCGCAAGCTGCAATGCAGCAGTATATTGAAATGTCTGTACTTCAAGGGGTAAGCGAAAAAACGGTTATAGACGTTATTGTAGGCGATTTGCAAAGAATGGAAATATATGCAAACAAAGGGTATCAAATAAAACAGCACGTGCCAAAAGAAGTTAAAAATGCTTATGAAACGCTTGTTGAACTTGGTTACACAAGCCAACTTGTAAAATAAAGCTTGGAAATGGTAGTTTGTTGTGAAAATTAATAAATATAAAAAATATTTAAGCATTAAACATTTATGTAGGCCAATATATTTTATATTGTCTGTTTTTTGGTTTGAAAGCATATTAAAAATAACAAGCCTTAACGTGTATTTTGACACAGGTTTTTTGTATACTGTGATGTTCACGTTGCCGTTAGGGCTTTTTCTTGCGCTTATTACAAGTTTTTTTAAAAGAAAAACAAACAGTATTGTTGCAGTTGTTATAATATTATTTTTTACAAGTTGGTATGCAACACAAATGGTATATTTTAACGTATTTAAATCTTTTTATGTTTTAGATACGCTTTTGCTTGCAAAAAATGCACTTACAATTTATACAAACGAAGCATTAATTGGAATGTATAACACATTACCGTCGTTATTACTTCTTTGTGTGCCACTTTTAATGTTAATTGTTTTTGGGCGCACACCTAAAGAAAAACATGTAATTGAAAAAATATTAAAAGAGGAAATTGAAGATAAACGTAAAGCAGAAGTTGAGTTGCAACAAGAAACAAATGTTGTTAAAAAAACTTTTTTAACCGTTTGCAGATATTCAAACGGGCAAAAAATTTTTCCTCGTGCAGGTAAACGTTATTGCACTGCACTGTTAAGTTTAATTGTTTTGTTTCAAGTGTTTGCGGTGTTTGTTACACTTAATTCTACAGCCGGCATACTTTCTCCTAAGGCGCTTTATACAACGGCATTTAACCCACAACTTGCAGTTGCAAACTTTGGGCTTTTTACATCTACCCGTATTGAGGCACAAGTAAAACTTGCACAAATGTATAGCGCTAACACAAATGTTTTGCAGCAAAGCGTGCCGGCAGTTGCACAAAATGGCGATGAAGAAACTGGTGATACAACGCAAGAAACTACACCGCAAGCCGAAAGTGCAACATATGAGGCAAACGTGCTTGATATTGATTTTGAATCGTGGTCTATGCAAGAAATGGACAGCACATTAAAACAAATGCATGAGTATTTTGGTGGCAAAGAGCCCACGTATAAAAATGAATACACGGGTATGTTTGAGGGTAAAAATTTAATTTTTATTACGGCAGAGGCTTTTTGGGAGTATGCAGTAAATGAAACTTACACACCTACATTATATAAACTTGCAAACGAAGGGTTTGTGTTTAATAATTTTTACAATCCACTGTGGTGGAAGTCTACAATAGACGGCGAGTACGCTGTTTGTACCGGGCTTTTGCCGTCAAGTTCTGCAATGTCTTTTGAGGTTTCCGGCGGAAACTCTATGCCGTTTACAATGGGTAACGTTTTAAAAGAGCAAGGATATACGACGACGGCGTATCATAACCATACATACAATTACTATAACAGGCAAATTTCGCACCCAAACATGGGGTATGATTATTACGGCATTGGAAACGGTTTGAACTTGCAAGAAACATGGCCGGCATCTGACTTTGAAATGATGCAAGAGACAATACCTGAAACTTTAAGTGGCGACATGCCGTTTCATAATTACTATATGACAGTTAGCGGGCATTTATATTACACATATAACGGTAATTATATTGCAAATAAGAACAAAGAATATGTGGAAGATTTAGATATGAGCGAAGAAGCAAAAGCTTATATTGCTACACAAATTGAGCTTGACATGGCACTTGAATATATTTTACAAGAGCTTGAAAAAGCAGGAGAACTTGATAATACGGTAATATGCATTAGTTCGGACCATTATCCATATGGGCTAAGCCAAGAAACTATGAACGAGTTTTATGGCGGGGAAATGGATACAAATTTTGAAATGTACAGGAGTCCCTTGATAATTTGGTCTCAAGATATAAAAGAGCCGATTGTTATTGATAAGGTTTGTTCGTCGTTAGACGTATTGCCAACTTTGCTTAATTTATTTGGTGCCGATTATGATTCGCGCCTAATTATGGGCCAAGATATTTTGTCAACATCACCGGGTATAGCTGTGTTTTCAAATTCTTCGTTTATAACGCAATATGGCTCTTACAATTCGTTTTCAGACACATGGCAGGAAAGCACAGGCGAGCAAACACCGGAAAATCATGCAATAAATACGTTTACGCTGGTGCAAGACATGTTTGATTATTCTACATTAATATTAAAAACAGACTATTATGAATACCTTGGATTAGGATA
>CAYJDK010000078.1:4982-8700 GCA_964368905.1 uncultured Bacteroides sp. | reverse complement strand
TTATAAATGCCCTCACTACGAAAATCTGTCGCTACCACCTTTTTTCGGGTTAAGCGTTTTTTCTTGTTTGCTTAATTGTTTTAAGCGGGCACCTATTTTGTAAAGCCTAACAACATTAAAAGCTACATCTTGAAATTTCAAAATGTAGCTTTTGTTTTTTGTAATATATAATGCAGCGTTATTCTTGGTGTTCCTCTTGTTCTGCTTTCTTGTTTCTCAATCGCATGTATGCATCTTTTTCTTGTGGCTTAAAACCGGAAAATAAGCTTTTATCGTATATAGTAAATGTGTTTTTTCCTATGCTTTTAGAGTAGTACATGGCTAAATCGGCAGCGTTAAACAAACTTTCAAAAGATTGTCCGTCTTTAGGCGCAATAACTATGCCAATGCTACTTGAAATTTCAATGGAAACACCGTTTTCGGCCTTATAAATTTTGTTTATTTCTTTGCAAATTTGCGTTGCTTTGCGCTTAACAATGGAATCTTGTGTAGTACCATGTAAATAAACAACAAATTCATCGCCGCCAACTCTGCCAATAAAGTCTTGTATGCGGAAAATAGACTTTATTTTAGCGTATATTTCACACAGTACTACGTCGCCGGCACTGTGTCCCATATTATCATTAATGCCTTTAAAGTTGTCTAAATCAAACATATAAAGAGCGCCTTGTCCACCGTCTTTAAGGTGTTCTTCTACATAATGAGCAAATGCCGTTTTGTTATATGCACCTGTTAGAGGGTCTGTTTCTGCCTTTTGTTTTAGCGCTAACTGTATTTGTTTTTCGTTTTCAAACTCGTCTACCGCAATAAGTGCCATAACGTCTTGCGTAGCTGTATCACGGCTAAGAGAAATACGCATCTTATACCACAAATAATCGTTAGATTCAGCCACAACACCTGTTTTATCATCACTTGCTGCTATTTTTTTAGAACGATATTCAAATACTTTTTCAGTATAACCGTTATTAAAATCTGAAATAAGCAGTTGTGTATTAAGTGTTTTAATTGTCTTAATATCTTCAGGGTGGGTAAAATTATCGCTTTGCATGTTTATAAATGTAGAAAATCCTGGCAAGTGTTCAAATGGGCGTTCTACAGAATTTATTAACATACGAACAATTTTGTCTTTTGTGCAGTTAACCTCTAAAATAATTTCAGTAAAACTAAGAACGGCACTTGTCAATACTTTGTCTTTATCAATTTTGTCCTCAAGTTCTTTTGTTTTTTCTTTATAAACACCAAGCTTGAATATCATTATCATAAGGAGCAGCATTATATAAAAAAACAAAAGAACCAATGCCGCTATTACAATTTCTTGCACGGCCAAATTAACAGATACATAGTTAGTTAAAAAGATGTTTGAATTGTATATAAGGTATGTTATTATTAAAATTGTAAGCCATAAAAGTGTTGTGTAAAAAGCTTTGTCTGCCATTATTTTTTTAACTATTTTTAATGGTATTAAAAAAATAAACATTGTAAGCGTTATTAGCTGTGCCGCAAAAGAGCCTATGTCTACATACATTATTAGCCTGTTGTCGTAAATTATGTTGTGCATAGATATGCCTTTTGATATGGCAACAGATGACAGTATTATGGCACGCAAAACAAAAAGGTGGACAAGCGAGCCAATGCCAACACCAAAAATGCCTGTAAGTTTGCCTTTAAAAAGTAATAACAACTCTGATATAAGTACTGCTGTGCATACAAAGTAAAATATCATTGGCCCTTTAAATTGAGTTGCAAAAAACAGTGGGGACAATAGCCCGTTTAAAAGACAAACAATGTAAATTGACAATTTATGAAATCTTGTTTTTTCACTAAGCCTATTGCAAAGCGTAAAGTTTAAAAAAGAGTGAATCATAACTATAATAATACAAATTACATTAAAGTATATAGGCATATGCACCTCACTTTCTTAGCTGGAAAAAAACGAATGCTTTGCAATAATGATAAATTGTCAATTTGTTGCCGGTGCAACTAAAGGTGTTTTAAATTGCAAGTTGCGTTTATTTAATTATTAGTGTTGTTTAAATATTTTGATGTAATGTTATGGCATGTTATGGCCGCGTGTAGGCTAAATTTACGGTAACTGTAAATACTTTTTAAGTGCTTTTCTGCAATCGTCTTGGTCAAGTGCGCGTATATCGCGTTTTATGCCCGGTATCATGTGCGGCAACACGCAAATGTTATTAATACGAAGCCCAACTAAAAAGCCTATTAGCGTGGGTTCGTTTAAACTATAGCCGTAAATGCTTACGGGTGTTTTAATAACATGGGTCATGCGCACTATTTGTGCAATTGTTCTTAAAACAGCCGGATGTGTTTGCTCTTTTGTGTCTACAAACAAATTGCTTTTTACTTTATGGCGTAATATGTTTTTTGTTAATGCCTCGGCACTTATACAAACACAATCACATTCCGTAGCAATAAGGTCTGCAATAGTTGCGCCCGCGGCGGTGCTTATAACAGCGCCTATTTTTATTCTGTCACTTATTACATTGTTTTGTTCTTTTAATTTCTTGCTATGCAAGGCAACTGTTTTTTTAAAGTCTATAATCTCTTGCGGTTCTTGTGTGTCTTCAAGTAAAATGGTTAACTTGCCATATGCAGAGGCTTTAAGCATAGCCTCTAACAGCATGTCGTGCCATTCTTCAAAGCCGTAAAACAAAATGTTATATAAAGCTTTTGCGCATTTTTGCCTGTTTTTGTGTTGCTTTTTATTTGCGGTGTTTTTTAATGTGTTAGGCATAAGTATTGCCACATCTTTATCTGCAAAAAGCAATAAAACATCCCTTAATGTGTTGTATAAATCGTGCTTTGTGAGCATTTTGTCTGTGTAAAAACGCAGGTTGGTGCTTCTAAAAACGCCTATTCCTATTGCGTCGTTATCTATGGCAACTCTTGCGTTACTTTTGTGTGTTATTTCCGCAGTTAAATCTACTGTTATATTGTTTTTTGTTGTTGCGTCAATGCCTTTTAATATTTGTGTCCTTCTTAAACCTTGCACAAATTTTAACCGCTTTTGCGCAAACGAAGACAAAATATCATGTTCAGGGCTTTGTACAACATCGCCTGTTTCGCCATCTATCAATGTGCGTTCGCCTTGTACAAGTTGTGCAAATTCGTCATCTTTTAAGCATATTGCTGCAATTTGTGCTTGCCTAAAAATATTGCCTGCACAAGGTTGCAATGCACAATCACTTATTATTACAGCACTTATGTGCGCCTTAACTTCTTCAATTGTAAAGTTATATATAGGTGCATTGGCTGCAATAACTATGCGTCCTTCGGCTTTTTTGCATGCGTCAATTAGTTGCTCGCAACTAATGTAGTATGAAAGGCATAAAAACAATTCTTGTGTAATGTTTTCTTTTTCGCTTTTGTATTGTGGGCTAACTTTAAAGTTTTCAATAGCATGGTATGCGCTTTGCTGTGCACATAATTTTTTTGTTTCTATATTTTTTATAACGTCGCTTTTAAAATTATCGCCGTTTAAAACAGACAATAAATACTCAAAATCACTCTTCTTTTCAATGTTTTCAACAACGCTTATGTTGTGTTCTAATGTTTGAGTAAACTTTAAAAATGCTTGCTCAAAATATTGTACCCCTGCTTTAGGGTCTTGCGTTAATATTTCCGGCAGTGCTGTGGTTATAACTGTAAACATGTGGAGCGCGCCGTCTCCTATACCGCTAGAAACACCCATCCCTTTAAG
>CAYJDK010000078.1:0-4972 GCA_964368905.1 uncultured Bacteroides sp. | reverse complement strand
AATAACACACCTTTCTGTTCATATAAAATAAAATATTTGTATAAAAATGTTTTTTTTTTATATTTTTTTGCAAAAATATTAATGTATATATTATAATAAAATTAAATTATAACTAGTTTAATTTAACAGTAAATTTAATTAGTGTTTTATTTAGAAATTTCAAGGCCGGTACTATATGGAGCTTTTGACAAAGTCGCCTTCACAAAAAGCGTCGGCAAAAATGCTTGTTAATACACACAGTATTGCCTGTGCTTTTTGTTTCATCTGACAAAAATTTTGCGTTAGTGTTTGCAAAGTCTTTGTTTGTCAACACCTTCTATATGTTATTCCCTAAAAATTTGCTAAAATGCGTTTGCCTGTTTTAGATAGTGTTGACCCGAGTGTTTAGCCGGACAATTTTGGTTTTTGGCTTGCCTTTTACAAGGCAGATGCCGAAACATGCCACTAAATAAGCATTAAACCGGCACATTTAGCAATTTTTTACCCTTGTTTAATGGGGCGCTGTTTTTAACAGCAAAATTAACAAATAAATACTCATTTTATTTTATGCGAAACGGAGAGATAATATTATGTTAACTATTAAAAATGGTTTAATTTTTACTGAAACCGCAGAATTTGTAAAGGCAGATGTTGTTTGTGACGGTGGAAAAATTGTAGAAATTTTAAAACCGGGAACTAAAACAAACGAGCAAGCAATAGACGCAGAAGGAAAATACATTTTGCCCGGCCTTATTGATATACATACGCATGGCAGTATGGGTAGCGACTTTTGTGATGCCGAAAAGCAAGGATTGCAAAAAATGAGTGATTACCTTGCTCAATGTGGTGTTGTGGGTTTTTGTGGCACCACAATGGCATACGATGAAGAAATTTTAAACAATATTATAGACACATACAACCAATTTACAAAGGAAAATACCGAAGGAGCAAAACTGCTTGGAATAAATATGGAAGGCCCGTTTTTTAACAAAGAGAAAAAGGGCGCTCAAGCTGAAAAATATATTGTATCGCCTGATATTGAGATGTTTAACAGGCTGTATGAAAGAAGCGGCGAAACAATAAAACTTATTGATATTGCGCCTGAAACACAAGGAGCCATTGAATTTATACAAAACGCCGGTAAAAAGTGTGTTGTTTCAATTGCTCACACAACGGCAGATTATGACACATGTATTGAAGCGTTTGAAAACGGGGCAACACACGTAACGCATATATTTAATGCAATGCCTGCATTTAACCACCGTAAACCCGGCGTAGTTGGTGCCGCTTTTGATAAAGCAAAGTTTGTGGAGGTTATAAGCGACGGAATTCATTTACACCCGGCCGTAATAAGAAGCTTGTTTTCCTGGTTTGGGGCAGAGCGTATATGTTTAATAAGCGATTCAATGCGAGCTTGCGGCATGCCAAACGGGGAATATACATTGGGTGGGCAAAAAGTGTTTATGAAAGACAAGCTTGCAACGCTTGAAGACGGAACAATTGCAGGAAGTGCCGTGAATTTATATGAATGTTTTACACGTGCTGTTTCGTTTGGCATTACTTTAGAAAATGCACTGCGCGCTGCAACAATAAACCCGGCAACCGCTATTGGAATATTTGATAAAACAGGAAGTATTACTAAAGGCAAATGTGCAAATATAGTTATTGCCGATAAAGAATTAAACATTGAAAATGTTATAATAAACGGTAAAAAAATAAAATAATCATATAAAACAAGCTTTGCGCTGTAAAACAAAAATAAATGTTTTACGGCGCAAGTTTTATTCATACACTTGTTTGCCTGAAAATACGCAAGCTACACGCTTAACACTTGGCTGTTCGCGCATAAGTTGTGTTGCCGCACAAAGCGCAGCTCCACCGCTTGCAGATACAGGTATGGCATCTGCCAATAAAAGCTCGCTTGCTGTGCTAAGTGCTTTTGCACTTGGTACGGCCATTACAGCGTCTACAATATATGGGTTATAGTTTTCAGGAATAAAGCCCGCTCCAAGCCCCGGTATTTGGTGCTTGCCAACCATTCCTGTTCCTATTGTTTGGCTTTCAAAAGGCTCAACGGCTATTACGCGCACGTTTGGTATCCAAGCTTTTGCATATTCGCCAACGCCAGTTATTGTTCCACCGCTGCCAACGCCAATTACAATTGCGTCAAGCTCGTCTCCGGCGGCACGCACTATTGCAGGCCCTGTTATACGGCGATGAAATTCTGAATTTAAATCGTTAGAAAAATAGTTTACAAAAAATGCGTTCATCTCGTCGGCAATTTGCTGTGCACGCTCTATCATGCTGGTTCTGCTAGATAAATAACTTATTAGCGTTACCGTTGCGCCAAGGCGCGCAAACATTTGCTGGCGCTCTACCGGCACAGACGCAGGCATGCAAAGCACAAGCGGATGGTTTGAATGGTTGCACGCTATTGCAAGTGCAACGGCAAAACTTCCGCTAGATGCCTCTATTACAGTTTGGCCCGGTGCAAGCATACCTTTTTCTGTGGCAAGCGCTAAAATGCCTTCTGCCAAAGAGTCTTTTATAGAGTTTGTTGCGCCGCCATATGCAAGGTAACCTAATATTTTTCCATCTAAATGATGGCGGTTACAATATCCCGTTAATTCAACAACAGGCCTTGCATATAAAGTCTCGTAATAATTTTTATTTACGTGCATTTTAATCGCCTCTTTCAAGGTTTTTGGCCATTTTTACATTATTATTTACATTATACTATATTTATATATTTTTTGCACTATATTTTTTTGTGTTTTAATTAGTAAAAATGCATAAAATTAGCAAAAAAAATGCACAAATATATATTTTTGTAAAAAGGTGTAAAGTACTTGACTTTACACCTGCTCTTTAGTATAATATATAGCAGTGTAAAGTTATAAGCTTTACAGTTAAACCTAAAGGAGCAGGCCATATATGGTTACAAAGGACTTAAACGTTTCTTATCTTCTGGATTTTTATGGCGCCGCGCTAACACAAAAACAGCGCGAAGTTATGGAGCAATACTATAACGATGATTTGTCGCTTGCGGAAATAGCGGCAAATTTTGGAATAACAAGGCAAGGCGTTAGAGATGCAATAAAACGCGGAGAAAGCGTTATTACAGAGCTTGAAGATAAAATAGGCATAGCCAAAAGGTACTCTACAATTCAAACAGGGCTTGAAAACCTTGAAAGGCTTGCAAAACATATACATTTTGAAAATGAAAATTCTTATGCAAAGCAGGCTCAAATTACGCAGGCAAGCCAAGAAATGTTGAATATTATAAATGAAATGAATAAAAGCTATTTAATATAAAAAGGGGTGAGCGCATTGGCGTTTGAATCATTGTCGGACAAATTAAACGCGGCGTTTAAGCGCTTGCGAAGCAAGGGCAAATTAACAGAGCAAGACATTACAAGTGCAATGCGAGAAGTGCGTATAGCGCTAATAGAGGCCGACGTTAACTTTAAAGTGGCAAAAGAATTTGTTGCAGATGTTAGCGAAAAGTGCAAAGGCGAGGCAGTAATGCAAAGCCTAACACCGGCGCAACAAGTTGTTAAAATAGTTAACGATTCGCTAACAGAGTTAATGGGCGGAAGCGAAGCCGAAAGAATACATATAAAGTCTAAACCGCCAACAATAATAATGATGTGCGGCCTACAAGGTGCCGGTAAAACAACGCATGCAGCAAAATTGGCAAAGTATTTTATAAAACAGGGCAACAGCCCGCTGCTTGCCGCATGTGATATTTACAGGCCGGCTGCTATTGACCAATTAAAAATTGTTGGCGCAACGGCAGGGGCGCCTGTGTTTTCTTTAGAGGGAGCAAAGCCCGAGGTAATAGCAAAAAAAGCAGTGGATTTTGCAAAAGATAGAGGCAACGACATTGTTATTTTAGATACTGCGGGCCGTTTGCATATAGACGAGCAGTTAATGCAAGAGTTACACAGAATTAAGCAAAATGTACAAGTAGATGAAACATTACTTGTAATAGACGCAATGGCAGGGCAAGACGCTGTTAATGTTGCAAAAACTTTTGGAGAGCAAACAGGCCTAGACGGCGTTATACTTACAAAGTTAGACGGCGATACAAGAGGCGGTTCTGCGCTTAGTGTGCGCACAGTAACGGGTAAACCCATTAAATTTGCCGGTATAGGAGAAAAAATAGACGACCTTGAGGTTTTTCATCCGTCTAGAATGGCAGGGCGCATTTTAGGAATGGGCGACGTGCTTACACTTATTGAAAAAGCACAAACAACACAAGACGAAAAACAAGCAGAAGAAGCGGCAAAGCGTTTATTTGAAAACCGCTTTGATATGAATGATATGCTAGCACAGTTTGAGCAAATTAAAAAAATGGGCGGTGCCGGAGCGCTTGTTTCAATGATGCCGGGGGCCGCCGGTAAGATTAACGACGAAGATTTACAACGAAGCGAAAAAGAATTTTTGCACTTAAAGGCAATTATACAAAGCATGACGGCAAAAGAAAGGCTGAGGCCTTCTTTAATAGATCCAAAGCGCAAACGCCGCATAGCTGCAGGTAGTGGTACACGTGTTGAAGATGTTAACAAGTTACTGCGCCAATTTGAGCAAATGGGCAAAATGATGAAAAAGTTTAAGAAAAACCCTAAAAACTTTGAAAAGAGTTTGGGCAAAATGGGGCTTGGCAACTTAAACGATATTTTACAATAAGCTTTTAGATTATTAAATGTATGCAAATACACCTGTTTAATATACACGTGCAAAACGCATATAAAAGCTTAAATTTTATGGTTTATCCTACTGTTATTGCAGTTAATGATAAAAGATATAAACATAAATTTTACAGGAGGTGACACAAATGGCTGTTAAAATAAGATTGCGCCGCCTTGGCGCTAAAAAAGCACCGTTTTATCGTGTTGTTGTTGCAGATTCACGTTTCCCACGCGATGGTCGTTTTATTGAAGAGATTGGTTACTATGACCCTACAAAAAATCCATCTGTTTTTCAAATA
>CAYJDK010000077.1:644-8742 GCA_964368905.1 uncultured Bacteroides sp. | reverse complement strand
CCTACAACGGTGCTTGAGGCAGCGGCGTTAAAAACATGCATTGTAACAACAAGTGCAGGTGGCAGCCCGGAGTTAATTATAGATAGCGAGCATGGTATAATTATGGAAGATAATGATGAAAAAACAATTGAATATGCTATGCTTTGTGCGTTAAATGATAAACAATGGCAAAACAAGGCTTGTGAAAATGCATATAAAAGGTTGTGCCAACATTTTACATGGGATAAAGTGAGTGAACAGCTTTTAAATAAAGCTTTAGAAAAAGCAAATGAAGCTTAAGTAATATATAAAACAGAAATATTATTTACTATATAAAGTTGGGCACATTTTGGCTAAATATTTAATAATATTAAATATTTATAAAAAAAAATGTAAAAAAATGAAAAAATATTTAAAAATATGTTGTTTAATATAAATTTATGTTACAATAGTAATATAGTAAACATTTATATATAAGCAACTTACTTTTTGCTTTAAAAACATGTATAAATAAAAACCCTTTATGATTAATTAAGTAAATACAAAAAAACTTACATGTGCCGCAGCAGTAGGTTTTATTGCGTTTAATATGCGGCAACAGAATGGAGCTTTATATGACAAAACCTATAAAACGTGGTAAAGACTTCTTTGGTAATGAAAATAACGTTGCAAATCTTGGCCTTATTGCAGTACCCGGTGCAGACGAGCTTTGTGATAAAATTAATAGCCATTTAATTCGCTGGGCAAAAGAAGCAGGGCAAAATCACGATACTTTTTTAGTAGAGAATGAATGCCCAAGATTTTCAACAGGTGACGGAAAAGGTATAATAAAATCTACCATACGCGGCGATGATTTATTTATGATTGTTGATGTAGGCAATTATAATGAAACTTATGAAATATTCGGGCGTCAAAATTGCATGTCTCCGGATGACCACTACCAAAACCTAAAAAGATTAATACAAGCGGCAAGCGGTAAAGCAAACCGTATAAATGTTATAATGCCGTTATTATATGGCAGTAGGCAACATAGGCGCAGTTACCGTGAAAGTTTAGATTGTGCAGTTGCACTGCAAGAGTTACAGGCAATGGGCGTTTCAAACATTGTTACGTTTGACGCACATGACCCACGCATGCAAAACGCCATTCCTTTAATGGGCTTTGACAATATAATGCCAACGTACCAAGTTATGAAAACAATGCTTAAAGCTTTTAAAGACCTTGATATGAGCAGAGAACGTTTTATGATAATAAGCCCCGACGAGGGAGCGCTTAACAGAAATATGTATTATGCTTCTATATTGGGTATTAACCTTGGAATGTTTTATAAAAGGCGTGATTATTCTAAAATAGTTAATGGCAGAAACCCAATTGTAGCACACGAATATTTAGGCGAGAGCGTTAGCGGTAAGGATATTTTTATTGCAGATGATATAATATCTTCAGGCGAAAGCATGCTTGATATTGCATATGAACTTAAAAATAAAAATGCAAACAGAATATTTGCAAATGCAACGTATGCAATATTTACAAATGGACTGGAAGATTTTGATAAAGCATATGAAGACGGGATTATTACAGGTGTTTTTGGCACGAATTTAACATATAGAACACCGGAACTCCAAAAGCGCGAATGGTTTTATGAAGTTGATGTTTCAAAATATATTGCGTATTTCATAGCATCTTTAAACCATAATTTATCAATAGGTTCAATAATTAATCCGCATGAAAAAATTAAAGAATTACTACAAAAAACAGGCAGAGCATAAATTTAATTTATTATTATAGCACTATTATAAAAAATAAAGCACCTTTCTGATTTAAAAAGTATCAGTAAGGTGCTTTTTAGTTATATTTATATAATGGCTTTTAGCAAGCCTTTTTCATGGTAATTGCAAAAATTTGCTATTAAATAACACTGCGTGTTATTTGCGTTGCACAAAATTTGTTTTTACACAACATAAGCCCCATGAGAAACAGGTTTTAACACCATACAATTATTATATGTTTTCTCAAGTTCTTCTTTAGCTTTAATTGCATGATACTCGTTATCAAAAACCCCAAAAACAGCCGCTCCGCTGCCGGTCATAAGTGCACTTAAAGCATTGTTTTTTAATAAAATGTCGCAAATAATTTTATTATGCTTGCTCTCGCTTGAAAACTGCATTGCGTTATACATGTTTTTACAAAGCTGTGCTAAACTGTTTTGCTTAAGTGCATGTAATGCATTTTGTGTGTTTGGGCGTTTATCTGTTCCAATTTCGTCGTACCGTGCAAATGCCTGTGGAGTTGATACGCCTTGTTGTGGCATACAAACTGTAAAAAAACAATCAGGGCAATTAGGCACTTTTTTAATTATTTCTCCAATACCCGTTACGTGTGCAGTTCCCCCAACAATGCAAAAAGGCACATCTGCGCCAATTTTTGCACCTAGTTCACACAATTGCTTTGTGCATAACATGGAGTTATAAAGTTTATTAAGCCCAACTAAAACTCCTGCAGCGTCTGCACTACCTCCGGCCATTCCTGCCCTAATTGGCACTGTTTTTGTAATTGTAATGTCAACGCCGGAAAGTAAACCCGTTTCGGTAAAAAAAAGCACAGCTGCTTTGTAGGCCGTGTTTTTTTCATTTACAGGCACACTACTATTTGTAAACGCAAGGTTTATATCATTGCTTTTTATTAGCGTTATTTCCTCATAAAGTGAAACTGCCTGCATTATCATATCCATTAAATGGTAACCTTTACCGTCAATGCCCAATATATCAAGTGTTAAGTTAAGTTTTGCAGGCGCTTTAACAACAACTTTGTTCATTTTAACCTCTTTTTATTTAAAACTCCCTTTTTTACTTCAATTGCTTTTACCGGGCACATTTCATGGCAGCAATAGCATTTAATACATTTTTTTTCTAAAATCTGTGCTTTACCGTTTTCAATTTCAATTGCCTTAGAAGCACAAATTTCGGCGCATTTTTTACAACCTATACATTTTTCTGTTTCAACAAACGGACTTGAGGAAAACAGTTTAATAATAGACCTTGCAGGTTTAATTAAAAATTTAGGCAACTTTTCGGCAAAGTCTATGTCAAGGTGATTATCAGGTAATTTAAAGCCATTAACTTGCTTTACTGCGCTTTTTTCACCTAATAAAATTTTATCAATGTTATCTGCATTTACCTTAACTTTATTGTCGTTTTTTGCCGCTTGTAAGTAGTAAATATTGTTTGGGTTTATTCCAATTATATTTGCCGCAACCATATCAACGCTATATGGGTTAATGCCTGCAAAAATAGCACCTACTTTTTTTGCGTTGCCACCGGAGGGCCCGTTTCCTTCGTGTGCGTATACTGAGTCAACAATATGCAAGTCGGCATTAATAGCGTCACAAACAGTAAAAAGCATTTTTCCAAAAGCTGATTTTGTGGGGAATATTGTGTGTAATTCTGCTTTTTTTAGGCCCGGAATAAGCCCAAACAAGTTCTTTGTTGCACATGTAAGGCCGGTCATAACATGCGTTTTCAGCTTTGGCAAATTAATAATAACGTCTGCTGTTGCCATTGGTTGAATAAAATGTGTGCTCCATAAAATTGCACTGAAAATACGTTTTTCGTAATATTTGCAATCTGTATAAAATGTTGTATTTGTCTTTTCACATACATTTAAAAAACCTGCGGTTTTTGCTGCGCTTTGAACAGCAATTTTGTTGTACAGTCCACCGGGAGAATCTGCAACAATAATGTTTTGCGGTAAAACTCCACATTTAATGCACTGTAAAATAACAGCATGCAAAACGGCCGGGTGTGTTGTAATTGCTTTATCAGGGCTGTGCTTTGCAAGCAAGTTAGGCTTTATTAACACTCTTTTTCCTTGATTCAATTTCTCGCCAAAATTAAATGCATTAAAAATTTCTTCAATTGCATTTTGTAACTTATCAAAATTTTCATAATTATCTACGCTTTTGCAAAACACTTCTTCCGGTAAGGGCTTTTTTTCTTTCATTGCAACTTGCATATTTCTCCTTTTCACAAAATGTGTATATACATTTTGTGTTGCATATTGTTTTGTTCGTTATATTTAATAGTTTTCTTTATACAAAAAAATGCAAACGATAAAACATAATTTTAACGTAATTTATTATTTCAGCTCGTTTAAAAAGCTCTCTATGCGCTTTAATGCAAGCAGCAAATGTTCTGTTGAATACGAGTAACTTATGCGCACATATCCCTCTCCGCTATCTCCAAACGCAGTGCCCGGAACTACGGCTACTTTTTTTGAATATAAAAGTTTTTCACAAAATTCGGCACTTGTAAGGCCGGTGCTTTTTATGCAAGGAAACACATAAAACGCACCTTCAGGCTCAAAACACTCAAGGCCCATTTCATTCAAATTTTTAACCATCAAGCGCCTTCTTGTGTCGTATGTTTTGCTCATTTCTTCTATGGCGGCATCGCACTGGCGCAACGCTACTATTGCGGCATGTTGGCTTGTTGTAGGCGCACACATTATACAAGATTGATGAATTTTCGTCATTGCCGCAATTATTTCTTTTGGGCCGCAAGCATAACCTAAACGCCAACCTGTCATGGCATATGCTTTTGAAAAACCTTGTATTATTATTGTGCGCTCTTTCATTCCGTCAAGCTCTGCAATACTAACATGCTGTGTGTCTCCGTACGTTAATTCGGCATATATTTCGTCCGACATAACCATTATATCGGTGCCTCTTAACACTTCTGCAATCGGCTCAAGATCCTCTTTGCGCATTATGCCCCCTGTTGGGTTACATGGGTAAGGCAGTATAAGTAATTTTGTTTTTGGTGTAATAGCATTTTTTAATTCTTGTGCAGTTAATTTAAATTTATTTTCGCTTTTTAATTTAATGGGCACGGGCACGCCGCCCGTTAATGTTGTAATGGGGTCATAACTAACATAACATGGCTCCGGAATTATAACCTCATCTTGTGGGTTAATAAGCGCGCGTATGCAAAGGTCAATTGCTTCAGACCCACCAACGGTTACAAGTGTTTGTTCATATTCATAGCTTAAATTAAAGCGTCTGTTTAAATATAGGCAAATTTCTTCACGTAGTTGTTTTAAGCCTGAATTACCTGTGTACCAAGTATGCCCTTTTTCAAGGCTTTTAATGCCGGCATCTCTTATATTCCACGGTGTTTTAAAATCCGGCTCTCCCACGCCTAATGATATGCAATCTTCCATTTCTGCAGCTATGTCAAAAAACTTGCGAATACCGGACGGACGCATGTTTTTTGCAGCTTGTGCCAATAAATTATCATAGTTCATTATACTGTACTCTCCCGCTCGTCTTCAAGTTCGTTTTCATACATTGCACCGTCTTTTTTATATGTGCGCAAAACAAAATGTGTTGCAGTGCTAAGCACTCCGTCTAAAAGAGATAGCCTCCTTGCTACAAACAAAGCTATGTCTTGAAAACTTTTTCCTTTAACAACAAGAGACAAGTCATATCCTCCGCTCATTAAAAGAACGCTGTCAACTTCATCAAATTCTGTTATTACATTTGCAATTTCATCAAACCCGCAATCACGCCTTGGCGTTACTTTTAGCTCTATAATAGCCTGCACATAATTTATGTCTGCTTTTTCCCAATCTATAAGTGTACGATACCCGTTAATAACTTTTTTTTGTGTTAACATGTCTATTGCTTTTGCAATTTCTTGTGGTGTTTGCTGTGTCATTACAGCAATATCCTCTATGCTAATACGGGCATTTTTTTCTAATATTTTCAACAAGTCTTCCATTTATTACACTCCCTTTAATTTTTAATTAATTCTATTAAGTAAATTTATTTTTATTTATAATATTATATATGGTTTTGCTCTGAAAGTAAACAAAATAACAATTATTTGGCGTTAAGGTGCATAATTAATTAAAAAGTAAAGTAAAAGACTTTTAAAATATTTGTTTTTTTGATATACTTAAAAACAAATAAAAATTTTATGCACACGAAAACGGAGGTTTATTATGGAGGCTGTAATAACAGTTGTTGGGAAAGACCAGGTGGGAATACTTGCACGTGTATGCACCGCTTGCGCTAATGCAAACGTAAACGTGGAAGAGGTAACACAAAGCATATTGCGTGGCACTTTTGCTATGATTATGATAGTTAATATTAAAAATTGCAACACAGGTTTTACTAAATTCTCGCAAGAAATGGTGCAAATAGGCAAAGATATTGGCATTGAGATTTCATGCACACGGCAAGAACTATATGATGCAATGCACAAAATATAACACATAGCTAA
This sequence comes from uncultured Bacteroides sp., assembly GCA_964368905.1. Lineage (GTDB taxonomy): Bacteria > Bacillota > Clostridia > Oscillospirales > Ruminococcaceae > Ruthenibacterium. The sequence goes on along the minus strand of CAYJDK010000077.1, from coordinate 2,482 downwards.
ATTTGTTATATAAAAAGAACTCACATACAATGTGAGTTACAATTTAGCTATTAAAAAAATAATTTTGCGGGAGAATATATAATGTTAAATAAGCATGAAATATTGCAAACCATAAAAATGATTTCAGACGAAAACCTTGATGTGCGAACAGTTACTATGGGTATTTCTCTACTTGATTGTGCAGACCCTGACAGCAGTGCGGCTTGTGAAAAAATATATAATAAAATTACTCGTCTTGCAAGCAAATTAGTCAGCACAGCTGACAGCATTTCGTCAACTTACGGCATGCCAATTGTAAATAAGCGTATATCTGTAACACCAATTTCAATGTTGCTTGCAAGCAGTAAAAATGCAAATCCTATAGATTATGCAAAAGCGCTTGACAAAGCAGCACAAGCTGTTGGTGTTAATTTTATTGGCGGATATACAGCACTTGTGCATAAAGGTTTTTCGCAAGGTGATGAACAACTTATTAAAAGCATACCCGAAGCACTTAGCCAAACACAATTTGTGTGTAGCAGTGTTAATGTTGGCAGTACAAAAAGCGGCATTAATATGGATGCTGTTAAAATAATGGGCGATGTTGTTGTAAAAGCCGCAGAACTTACAAAAGACAATATGTGTATGGGCGCAGCAAAACTTGTTGTTTTTTGTAATGCACCTGAAGATAATCCGTTTATGGCAGGGGCATTTCATGGGCCGGGCGAGCCTGATTGTGTTATTCACGTTGGTGTATCCGGGCCAGGTGCCGTGCGTGCAGCACTTGCAAAACTTCCGTCAAACGCCAGCCTTGACGAAGTTGCAGAACTCATAAAAAGGACGTCTTTTAAAATTACAAGGATGGGTCAACTTGTTGGAACTTTAATGAGTCAAAAACTCGGTGTGCCTTTTGGAATTGTAGACTTATCGCTTGCGCCTACGCCTGCAATTGGAGACAGCGTTGCCAATATATTAGAAGTAATAGGCCTTGAAAGCTGCGGTTGCCCCGGCACTACCGCAACACTCGCACTTTTAAACGATGCCGTAAAAAAAGGTGGTGTAATGGCAAGCAACCACGTAGGCGGCTTATCCGGTGCATTTATCCCTGTTAGTGAAGACGACGGAATGATAAAAGCTGTTGAAAGAAAAAGCCTAACACTTGAAAAATTAGAGGCAATGACAGCCGTTTGCAGTGTTGGCATTGATATGGTAGTTATACCCGGCGACACACCTGCACACACAATAAGCGCTATTATTGCAGACGAAGCTGCAATTGGAATGATTAACAGCAAAACAACGGCAGTACGTGTAATACCTGCAATAGGCTTTAAAGAAGGCGATGTGTTAAATTTTGGAGGTTTATTAGGCTATGCACCTATTATGTCTGTAAATAAATTTAGTCCTGAAGTTTTTGTGTCTCGTGGCGGAAGAATACCTGCGCCAATACAAGCTTTGAAAAATTAAGTAGTTACTGCATTTATTTTGGTTTATTTAAAACCCAGTATGCAATAAATGCAAAGTTAAGCAAAGCAACAAGTATTACCCAGTTTTTATACGTCCAAGTTTTAACTTCGCTATTTTTCATCATGTACAATAATGTTAATATTCTGCCTGTAATATCTATTGCACCTATTATTGTTACTATTAATACTAATGTCATTTTAACGCCTCGTTTTTTATATTTATTAATTAACCTGTATATTGCACTGATATAAGTGTAAATTGCAACTTTTTTATAAGTTGCAATAAAATCTTTTACTATATTATCATTTTTTTATTTGTTGCGTCAATTAAATTTAAATACAAAATTTATTGTATTGACACAATACTAAATTATATTATAATTAATTATGTATAAA
>CAYJDK010000077.1:0-634 GCA_964368905.1 uncultured Bacteroides sp. | reverse complement strand
TGTGTTTTAATACATAAAAATTACAATTACAGTAAGGAGTAAATTTATGGCAAGAATTTATAATTTCAGCGCAGGGCCTTCTATGTTACCGCTACCGGTATTGCAAAAAGCACAAAGCGAGATGCTTGAATACGGAAATAGCGGACAATCTGTTATGGAAATGAGCCACCGAAGTAATGTTTATGATAATATTATTAACGATACATTTAGTTCTTTAAAACGTGTTTTAAACATACCGGAAAATTATAAAATAGGTTTTATACAAGGCGGTGCAAGCACGCAATTTGCCATGATACCAATGAATATAATGACAACGGGCGTTGCTGATTATATTGTAACAGGCCAATTTAGCGGCAAAGCGCAAAAAGAGGCTGCAAAGTTTGGAAAAGCAAATATAATTGCATCAAGCAAAGATAAAAATTTTACATATATTCCTGACTTAAATAGTGTTTCATACAGTAATAACGCAAGTTATGTACACATTTGTGAAAACAATACAATATACGGCACACGTTACACACAATTGCCAAACACAGGTGGTATACCCATTGTTTCAGACATGAGCAGTTGTATACTTAGCAGGCCTACTAACGTTAGCGATTACGGCCTAATTTATTTTGGTGTACAAAAAAAT
>CAYJDK010000076.1:0-8767 GCA_964368905.1 uncultured Bacteroides sp. | reverse complement strand
TTGTTTAAAACAAATTCTGAATTAAGTTCTTTTGCAACTTCTTCAAATAATGGAACGGCATTCGCAACAGCATTAATCGCGTCTCGTGAAACAGAAACTTTTTCAATTTGTTCAAATTCTTCGGCTAAGCTTACACGGATTAGTGCCCCACATGCAGCGTTAAATTCTTTTGATGTAAAATCGCTTACAATAAACCTATTGTAATGTTGTAAATTAACAAAAGATATAATTAAAACAAAAATTACTAAAACTAAATAAGGCATAGTTTGCAATAAACAAGAAATTATTTTATTAAAAACATGTTTACTGCTTTTTATAATAAAATAAATGGTTAATATGCTTGCAGGTATGCAAAATATTAAAAACCACGCACCGTCTTCCCTGTTTAAATAAGAGCCTGCAAGCCCTATTGCAGCAATTATTTGGCATAAAATCATTTTTTTCGTCGGTTCTTTGGCACGAATAGCCGCGCCTATAAAGCCCGCAAACAAAAAAAGAGCAAACGCATTTGTAAGGTTGTCTCTATAAACCCTTAACTGCACAGCAGCAGCTGTTTGAATAGGGTTAAATACAAGAACAAAAAATAGCATAAGCCGTGTTTTGTTGCTTTTAAAAACAGGTGCAACAGCGTAAACCCCACATACACATGCTACTAAATAAAGCACTTGACCACCAAATAAATAAGGAATATTTAACACATGCAAAAAAGCAAGCCAAATTGAAAACAAAGGGTATTTACTTAATGTAAGCCAGTTGTAATCCCCCAGCCATTGCCCGTTAACAATGCTAATAGCAGCATTAAACATAAGCTCATCGTCAATAGGAGCTGCTTGTGGGTAAATATAAATAAGTTGTGAAGATGCCAATAATAACTTTATAACAGCAATAAAAACAGCACATGTAAAAAACATTTTAAACGACATGTCTTTATTTATTATATTGTTAATGCCGCCTTTAAAAATGTTCTGCTTTTTTACTGATATTTTCATTAAAGTTTTTCCACCTTTTCTACAAGATATTTTTGCTGTTTAACAATAATGTTAACAAGTAGTGATAAGTATTTTAATATTATTGTTAATATAATAAAAACTCCAAAAAAGCCGCCTGTAATAACAAGCATAGTTGTTGTCCAGCCTTCTATTGGCCTTTGAGCACCAAAATTTAATGCAAATACATATACAATTATAAAAAGCATACTTAAAAGCATTGCTATAGACACAAAGAAGCTTGCCTTGTAAGCAAAGTTTGTATAAAGTGCAAGAGAGTCTACTGCAAGAGATAACCTCATACCTTTATCATTTCCTTTAGGGGGTAAAACACTATCATGTTTAATTGTAGTGGTATTTAGCCCACACGTTGAATATGCAGCTTTTCTGTACACCGGTGTTGCGGTAACCGCACGCACTCTGTTAATTGCCCGTCTTGACAAAAGCCTAAAAACTTCTGTTTGAAAGCTGTTTTTTGATTGTGATGAGTATTTTAAAACAGAATAAAAAAGCCCACTTGCAATATTTCTGTTTTTATTTGGCCCTACTGTTACAATGTCGTAGCCTGTAAGTAATTCTTCATATGCTTTGCCTAAAAGAGAAACATCATACGTCAATTCAGGAGTATCAAATTCATATACAAAATCTCCAATTGCAGCATCTACACCTGCATTCATGCAAAGTTCTCTTCCTTGAGCTATACTCATAGAAATTAATGTTATTGGTGCATTTTTTTCACTTGCAAACTCTTTAATTTTCTTCTCACTGCCATCAAAAGACGCATCATTAACCATTATAATTTCATAGTTAGAAAATTTTTCAAATAATACATTGTTTAAAGCCTGCAAAAAAGCATAAATTTCATTTTCGTTGTTTTTAATATAAGCAACAGCAGATACAAAATTATTATCTTTTTCTTTGCTTTTAATCATCATTTGTTTTCTCCTAAATTTACAATTTTAAATTAAATTAGCACATCGTCAAGATCATACACTGTGTTAATTTTACCGGACAATACACTTATAAATGTTGGGTCTTTAGAAAACTGCCGTATAACAGTAGGTCTCGAATCGTCTACCTCGCTCGTTTTTAATATAGGTTTCATGCTAAACAAACTGGAATTATATGAAAATTCATACTCGTCTTTTAAATATTTATGTGCCAGCTGGCTCATATGAGGCCATGCACTTTTTGGTTTTGCCGGGCATTCGTTACAATTATAAAGGCTGTTTGGCGCACATAAACCGCTACTGTTTTTTTGGCATTCAAATGTAGGCTGTGCCTCATAACTTGTTTTATGTGGAGTATGGCACACGGCTGTTAAACTATGCATGTTAGTTTGCCCAAAAGGCATTAACGAAAAAAATGGCCCATCCATAACAGTTATTCCAACATCTTTTAATTTATCATTCACATTACACAATATAATTTCACATAGTTCGTATTTAATTTTAAACGGCTCAAAACCTGCAAGTTCGTGTATATTATTAACACCTGCATATGTTGCATTTAAAATATATGGTGTTTCATAAGTATCATTAAGTTTTGTTTTAACTTGCCATACATTATTTTCTTTGCTTATACCGGTTATTTCTTGCATGCATTCAATATGCACATTTGGCAATTCTTTTAATTTATCAATATAATATTTTTTCAACATTAAAGCGTCATACGTATATTCTTTTGTTAAAAACGCACCGTCACACATAGCCTTTTTAAAATATTTTTCATTTTGAACATCTTCACACATAATATTTGCAACTTTACAAAACCTTTTAAATTCTGCTGCATTCGTCCAACTAAAGTTAGTGCTTGTTGCATATATTTGTTTAAAATCGTATCTTTCACAAAAAGAAAAATCCTCATGGAATCTTTTAAAATAATTTGCGCTTTTTATGGCAGTTGAGTAACTTCTTGGGTAATGGTAGCCCATATGAACCCTAGCCTGATTTATATACGTGGCACGCATAAATGGGTTGTCATCACGTTCTAAAACAAGCACACTTTGCCCATTTTTCCCGCAAAGATGTGCTGCATATAAGCCATAAAACCCGGCGCCTATAATAATTTTATCATACGTTTTAGCCATATATATTCACCTTGTTTTGTTTTTTTTAATTTGCTTATGGGTTAAACTTCCCAAATGCATTTGCAAAAAGAATTTTTAGCAAGTTTGTATTACCCTTAATTCCCTTTATTTTTGTAGGGGTTGGCTCATTTGCAGGGTAAATTCTTGCTACGGGTACTTCGCAAGCTTTTAACTTAAGTTGCGTTGCCCTTGTAGACAAATAAGCTAGCAATTCATATCCACTAAAAACATCCCTAAAAGGCTTAACTTTTGGGTGTTTTAAATATTCTGCGGAGTATGCCCTGTAAGCATTTGTTGTGTCTGTAAACCATTTATGCGCAGTAATGCTTATAACAGGCGCATGTATAAATCTAACGGCAATCCAACGTATTAAAGGCGTATTTTCTGCAATTCCACCTTTAATAAACCTGCTGCCTTGAATTAAGTCGTATCCTTGTTTAAGTTTATTAATAAAAAGCGGTACATCCTCTATTGAGTCTTTATTATTACCGTCAATTGTAACAATTCCTTTATAACCTTGTTCAAGTGCAAAATGTATGCCCATTCTCAACTGAGCACCTTGTTTGCCTGCACCGTGTTTTACAAGTAATGTATTAACACAAAGTTGCTTTAAACGTTCCTGCTCCATGCTATCGTCTGTACTTTTACCGTCGCATAAAATTATATCTGCTATTTTATGAATATCGGCATTTTTTGCACGTTCAAGTTCTTTTATAATGCGCATACCTTCATTTATAATAGGTATAAGAATACAATAATCACTTTGTTTTTCATAAAATTCGTTAACACCATACTCCGGCACACCACTAATATTTTTTACTATCTTTTCCAAAAAATGCCTCGTTTCAACTAAAATATTAATTCAAAATAAATTTAAGCGTTTTTAAGTATATTTTTTATATTTTATGCAAAAACATTGCTAACAAAACTTAATATGCTTTCAATGTTTTTAAAATCCTGAGTTTTCATTTCAATAGATACATATCCATTATAATTATTTGCTTTTAATAAATTTGCAAGCTCTGTATACTGCTCTTTACGCTTTTGTGTTAACTCTAACGCTTCAAGATACGGCTCACTTAAATGAACATGATTTACAATATTTACATTCTTTGCAAGTTCATTAAAATTTTCATTATTAACAATACACGTGCCAAAATCGTAATTTATTTTTAAAGCGCTGATTTTTTTTGCAAAAAAAATGGCACTTTCTGTTGTGTTGCAAAAGTTAGTTCCATAAATATCCGGGTTTGCCTCTAAAGCAATATTAGTATTCTTTTCATTTGCATAATTTGCAATAATCTCAAAAAATTCTATTGCATCATCTTGTGTTAATCCATTTGGAATAACTCTGTTTTTAGGGCATCCAAACACTAAATTTTTAATATTTAAAGCACTTGCAAAATCAACTGCTTTTTTAGTGTAATTAATTAATTGTTTTGCTTGTTCTTTATTAAAAATATTGCCTGTTTGCCCAAACCATATTCCTTGCATAGATACAATTGAAAGCCCATACTCAGTTTGTAAAAATTCTTGCTCTTGTTTTGCTTTTTCAATGTTTTCATAAGGTTCGTTTCCAACAAAAATGCCGGGTGCAATTTCAATTGCACTAAATTTATATTTACTTAAAAGTGCATATACACTTTTTGCATCTTCTTTGCTATAACCTATGTTTGAAATTGCAAGTTTCAATTTGCTTACCTACCTTTAATTAGTAATTGCATTTTTCTTTTTCAATAAAATTGCATATATCATTTAAAACTTCTTGTTTTGTGTATAAATAAGGCCCTGTTTTATTAAATAATTTTGCGTGTTTTGTTTGCATATCGTAATACGCAGGCTGCGCATTAAACTCGTTTTTAAAGTGCATACCGTTTGTTAATTTCTCATAAATTTCAAATGCACTAACAGGTTCTGTTGCTATGTTAAGCATTGTTAAGCCATTATTTAACGCAGTGTTAATATCTTCCCACAAATTATTTAAATTATAAAATTGGTAAAATGCTTGGCTGTGTGTAAAATATAAAGCATTAAAATCGTTGTTTTTAAAAAAACTTCTAAGCTCATTTTTATCTTCTGTTTTAGCTTTTTGTGTTAGTGCGTAAAACCCGTTATCTTGCAATTCGTATGCGTTTTTTATAATAACATTTTTTTGTGCCAATTCTTCATACTTTTCTTTTTTTAGCATAGACGGGGTAAGAGTTAAAAAATCGTACAAAAAATTCTTTTTTAAACCTTTACCATATAACCCCGGCAACCTAACTATAAGTGCGTCATTATATTTATTTTGCACTTCTTTTTCTAATAGCGCCCTGTTTCTTCCATATGCTTGCTCGTTTTCAATGTCGGCTTTTGTGTCTTCATTAACATTAATAGGGTTTTTATAAACATCTACCGTGCTAATTAAAACAAGTTTTTTAGGGTTAATTTTCTTTATGTTTTCAAAAGCATCCATGCAAACATCAAAATCTGCTTGTGCATTACTGTTTGCTAAAAATTTTGCCGCCGGCACGCCTGAATAAATAAGCAAATCAGGGTTAGTGTTAAATGCGTCAATTATATTTTTACTATTGTATTTATTTTCAAAATTATGTAAAATTTCTAAATTACCGCCTACAAAACCCGTATATCCAACAAGTGCAGTTTTCATAAAACACTCCATTTCGACACGATTTCATTTAAAATTTAAGTATAATTTAATTGCAAAATAATAAACATATACGGTTTATTATAACATATATTTATAATAGTTTGCAAGCAAACATAAAATTGAATATATATTATAATATTTGTATTAAATGTAAAAAAAGTATTTATTTTATATTAAAAACAAAGTATAATATAATTAAACACTTTATAATAATAAATGTATTAAAACGTGAGGTATAGCATGGGCAAATATGATAGAATTTTAAACGGAAAAACTAAAATACACTTTATAGGCATTGGTGGAAGCGGAATGTTCCCTCTTGTGCAAATATTACATGCTGTCGGATATGAAATAACCGGCTCTGATGTAAATGAAGGCGACATTATAGACAGGGTTCGCAAAATGGGTATAGAAGTTCACATGGGCCATAGTAAAGACAATATTAAAGATGCACAACTGGTTGTTTATACAGCGGCAGTTATGAAAGGCAACCCTGAAGTTGAACATGCAAAACGTTTAGGCATTGAAACTGTTGAACGTAGCATTCTTTTAGCCTGTGTAACTAACACATATACAAAACCTATATGTATTTCCGGCACACATGGCAAAACTACAACAACCGCCATGACAACACAAATAATGGTTATGGCTGAAAAAGACCCCGCAGCAGTAATTGGCGGCAAACTCCCACTAATAGATGCATACGGACGCTTTGGATTGGGAAACGAAATAATAGTAGAAGCATGCGAATACAATAACACATTTTTACATTTAGAACCATATTATAGTGTAATACTAAATATAGATGAAGACCATATGGAATTTTTTAAAAATATGGATAACTTGAAAAATTCTTTTAAAAAGTTTGCAAAAGCAACAACTGAAACAGTAATTGCAAATGTAGATGATGAGGAAACATGTGAAGTTGTAAATAAACTTAAACATAAAAAAGTTGTAAGTTTTGCTCGTTACTCAAAAGCAGATTATATGGCTATTAACGTAAAACAATACAGAGCTTCTTTTTTCAGCTTTGATGTTGCTATTAAAGGCACACCAAGTATTAATATTGAGCTAAATGTTCCCGGAGAACATAACATACTAAATTCATTAGCAGCATTTGCGGCAGCCAACCTAAGCGGGTGCACACCATTAGAGTGTAAAACAGGGCTAGAGGCTTTTAAAGGTGCAGGCCGCCGTTTTGAATTTTTGGGAGAAATTAATAGCATTACAATTGCAGATGATTATGCACACCACCCAACTGAACTTGAAGTTACACTTAATAGCGCTAAAAAAATGGATTACAATAATGTTTGGGCTGTTTTTCAGCCATTTACTTATACAAGAACAGCAAATCTTTTAAACGATTTTGCACGTGTTTTAAAAATAGCCGATAAAGTAGTTATGACAGAAATCATGGGTGGGCGTGAAGATGCATCTGAGCACACAATACGCACAAAAGACCTTGCAGATAAAATTGAAGGCAGTGTATGGTTTAATACTTTTGATGAAGTTGTAAATTATGTAATGTTAAATGCAAAACCAAACGATTTAGTTATAACTCTTGGTTGTGGCGACATTTATAAGGCTGCAAAAAAAATGATAAATTTTCAGACATAATTATTATTTACATATTATTTTACTTTTCTTTGAAATTGTATAATAGTTAAATATCGCAAGTACAATTTGAGGTGATTTTATGGATAACATTACATATGTTCAAACAATAGATTCCCACTGCAAGGGCTGTAATAAATGCATTTTTGTTTGCCCAACAAATGCAAACGAGGCTTTTTTTGAAGCAGACGCCGGGAAAGTTTTTATTAAAGACGGCTATTGTATTTCTTGCGGTGAATGTTTATCTATATGTGACCACGAAGCTAGAGACTTTTATGATGATACACAAAAATTTTTAACCGATATTAAAAATGGAGAAAACATTTCTGTTGTAATTGCACCGTCTTCAAACTTTAATTTTAAAAGCACCGAAAAAATTGCAGGATATTTAAAAAGCATTGGCGTGAATAAAGTATATGATGTTTCTTTTGGTGCAGACATATGTACATGGGCGCACATAAAACTTGTTAAAGAACAAAATCTAAACAGTTTTATTGCACAGCCATGCCCTGTTGTTGTTAGTTTTATTGAAAAATACAGGCCCTCACTAATTAACAGGCTTTCACCTGTTCAAAGCCCTGTAATGTGCCTTGCAATTTACTTAAAAAAACACTTAAATATTAAAGACAAAATTGCATTTATATCTCCATGTATAGGAAAAAAACGTGAATGTGACAGCAGCACTACATTTGGTATGCTTGATTATAATGTAACTTTTACAAAGCTAATACAAAGTATTAAAGATAACAATATTAACTTAGAAGATTACCCTTTAACTAAATTTGATAATATGCAAGGCTCTATTGGCTTTACTTTTTCGCGGCCGGGAGGTTTAAGTGAAAACTTAAAATTTAACTTAAAGCAAAATGTTTGGATAAAACAAGTTGAGGGTATACATAACATAAGTAAATATTTTGACGAGTATATTGATGATTTAAAACATGGCAGGCCTGTTCCTTTAGTTGTAGATGCGCTAAATTGTGAACATGGTTGCAATTTAGGCACGGGCACTTTTAGAAACGCAAGACAAAACGAAATTGATTACGTTACTAATAAAAAAAAGCTAGATATATCTAAAGAAAGCGCCGAAAAATTGACACAATATTTTGACAGCATTTTAAAATTGTCTGATTTTGAAAGAAAATATAAGGATAGAAGTTTTGATTATAAAAAACGCAAAGATGTTGATATAGAAAGTGCTTTTATTTCTCTTGGGAAAATTGCAAAAGAAGACAGAGAAATAAACTGTTTTGGTTGTGGGTATGGTAATTGTTATGACTTTGCTTATGATTTAGCCACAGGACACAACGATAAAAACAATTGTAGGCATTATTTATTAAATAAATTTAAAAAATTAAGCTTGCATGATAATTTAACAGGACTATACAACAGAAACAATTTCAAATTAGTAGTAAAAAAACTTAATGA
>CAYJDK010000075.1:3802-8943 GCA_964368905.1 uncultured Bacteroides sp. | reverse complement strand
ATTATATATTTTTTATCAAAATAATTTAATTTTTTTATGCTTTCAATTATTTTTTCTTCATTAAACCCATTTGCAACGGCAATGTCCACCCTGTCTGCAATATGTATAATTTGGGAATATGCTGAAATGTTTTGGTCATTGCACCGCTCAACTTCTTCATAGTTTGAATGATGAAACAATATAGCACCTGCATAACTTGAAAGAGGCGTAAAGTGCTTTAAAAACAAATAGCCGTATATTGAATGCGCATTGGCATCTTCAGTTTCAAATTGCACAAGCCTATCTATTTCTTCAGTTTTATATGCGCCTATATCATGAAAAAGAGATAGTAAAAACAACGTTTTAAAGTCTACTTTTTCTTTTGCTCCCAGCTGCTTTAATAACTGGGTTGCTATATATGCAACTCTAATTCCATGGTCTACAAGTCTTAAATCGTAATATTTTAAAGACTTTGAGCACAATAGCATTATCTCTTTTTCGTCTATTATCTGAGACATTAGCATTCACCTCATAACGCAAACAAACATAATTTACGTTTAAATTTGCACTTTGCTTTTTTTATACGCTTGTTTTTAATTTTTTATCAAAAAAAGCCTTGCGTTCGTTAAAATAACATGTAGGGCAAAGTGATTCATATTCTACATCACCTTCTAAATCAATAGCAACTTGGTCGCCCTCAAACACAAAGGCTCCCCCAACTTTGCGCCCATTACACATTGCTTTTCTTCCACACTTGCAAATTGTTTTCATCTCTTCAATATTATGGGCAAGTTCTAATAGCCTTGTTGAACCCGGAAAACCCTTTAAAGAAAAATCTGTTCTTAAACCGTAACTTATTACAGGAATGTTTAGTTTAATTGTAATTTTAAAAAGCTGTTCTGCTTGTGCGGGTGTAAAAAACTGGCTTTCGTCTGACAATACACATGCAATTGTGCCGTTTAAGTTAATATCATTTTCAATTAACTTAAAAATATCCATATGTTTTTTTACAACTATGTCAACATCTCTTTTAACGCCAAGCCTAGAAACAAGGCTCTCTCCGCCTTTTGTGTCAACAACAGGTTTTAATATAACAACACGCATTCCGCGCTCTTCATAATTGTGTGCTACCTGCATTAACGCAGTGCTTTTTCCGCTATTCATTGCGCCGTATCTATAATATAATTTAGCCATGTTACCACCGTTATTGTTATTTTAAATTAATCATTATTTTGCAAACTTACACGGTAGCCAAGGCTTGCAAGGCTATCGCCAAGATGTACATTTTCTACTGTAATATCGTTAAATTCTACCGACAAATCGTAATGGCTAAAGTTCCAAAACCCTTTAATGCCAAGTGAGACTAATGTTGGGGCAAGTTCTTTAGAGCTTGCTTTTGGAACACATAAAACCGCAACTTCCGGTTTTTCTCTTTTGCAAAATTCAGACAGTCTTTTAACATCTAATATAGGTACACCAAAAAGTTCTGTGCCTATTTCGCTTTCACTTTTATCAAACGCCGCAAGAAGTTGATACCCTCTTGCCTCACCCGTTAAGTAAGAGGATATTGCCCTACCAAGCCTACCGGTACCTATTAAAATAGTGCCAAGTTTTTTCTCACTAAACAATATTTTTGAAATTTCATCGTATAAATTATCTATTTGATACCCAATGCCCTGCTGCCCAAACCCACCAAAACAATTAAAATCTTGGCGCACTTGAGACGCAGTTGTGCCCATAACTTTTGCAAGCTCGCTTGATGACACTTTTTTTATACCCTGTAATTTCATTTCTTTTACGTGCCTATAATATTTTGGTAGCCTTCTAATTACCGGCAAAGATGCCCTATTACTAATGCTCATTAAACCCTTACCTTTCAAGTTTAAAAAATATTATTTTATTGTGCGCATTACATAATCGCCAAATTCATTACAAGTACAACCTGTATTACGCCCTGTTATTGTAAGTGCTTTTTCATCAAACATACATATATCAAGTGCCTCAACAAGTTTTTGAGATTCTTTTATGCACCCAATGTGCGCAAGCAACATTGCTGTTGCCCTTAACATACTGCAAGGGTCTGCATATTGCGCACGTCCTTCTTGCACCATTCTTGGTGCCGAACCATGTATAGCCTCAAACATTGCATAGCGTTTGCCAATATTTCCGCTGCCTGCAGTGCCAACTCCGCCTTGAAACTCAGCGGCCTCATCTGTAATTATATCGCCATATAAATTAGGTAATACAAACACTTCAAAATCACGGCGGCGTTTTTCATCTACTAGCTTTGCTGTTAAAATATCAATGTACCAATCGTCTGTTGTTATGTTAGGGTAGTTTTTTCCTTCTTCTTGGCAAATACGTAAAAACGTTCCGTCTGTTTGTTTAATTACGTTTGCCTTTGTTACAATATGCACACGTTTTTTTCCGTTTTTATGTGCAAAATCATACGCAAGTTTTGCAATTCTTTCTGTTCCGTCTTGTGTTGTTACTGTAAAGTCTATACTTATGCCGTCTTCTGTTTCAAACCCGCAACTGCCTAATGTATATGCTCCCTCTGTATTTTCACGAAAGAAAGTCCAGTCTATTCCAGCTTCTTTTACTTTTACCGGCCTAACATTTGCAAATAAATCAAGTTCTTTACGCATTGCTACGTTTGCACTTTCAATATTTGGCCATTCGTCTCCTGCACGCGGTGTTGTTGTTGGCCCTTTTAATATTACATGGCATTCTTTCAATTGCGCTAAAACATCATCAGGTATTGCTTTCATTTGTGCTGCCCTGTTTTCTATTGTTAGGCCGTCTATTTCTTTAAATTCTATCTTGCCTTGTTTAACTTGCTCTTCAAGTAAAAAACGCAATACTCTCTCTGCCTCTTTTGTTATTGTAGGGCCTATTCCGTCTCCTCCACATATACCAATAACAATTTTATCAAGTTTAGAATAATCCACAAAATCTTCTTGCTCTCTCATTGCCTTTACACGTTTTTTTTGCATTTCTATTAATGCACCAAATTTTTCTTGTGCGCTTTTAATACTTTCCATTACAATTCCCACTCCTCATATTTATTACTAACAGTATATTTTTTAGCTATTACTATCTTTTGTATAATTTAATAATCCGCCTGACTTTATAATATCACTTTGGCGTTTACTAATATTACACAAAAGCGGTATTTTAATGTTTTGTCTTTTATTATTAAGGATAATCTCTCCTTTTTCAAGGCCCTCTAACACATTTTCAAACGTTACATCGTCATTTAAATTAATTTTATCGTAATCGGCTTCGTTTTTAAATTCTAGCGGTAATATGCCTGCATTAACTAAATTTGCCTTGTGAATACGGGCAAAACTTTTAGTAATTACAATGCGAATACCTAAGTAAAGCGGAACTAATGCAGCATGTTCACGGCTAGAGCCTTGCCCATAGTTTGAGCCACCGACTATAAATCCTTCGCCTTTTTCAAGCGCCCTTTTTGGAAATTCTTTGTCACAAACTTCAAAACAAAATTGTGAAAGATGCGGTATATTACTGCGATACGGTAAAATTTTGCTTCCGGCCGGCATAATATGGTCTGTTGTGATATTGTCTTTTACTTTTAAAACGCAAGGCAAGTCCATATTATCTTTTGGAACAAGTGCTTTTGGCATTTGTTTTATGTTTGGCCCACGTAAAATTTCAACCTTTTCATATTCATGTTCATCGGCAGGTAAATCTATCATATTATCGTTAATCGCAAATTCTTCAGGCATTAAAATTTCTTTAATACCGCTTAACGTTGTGGGGTCTGTAAAATATCCTGATAAACAGCTTGCAGCTGCAGTTTCAGGGCTTACAAGGTAAACTTGCCCGTCGCTCGTGCCACTCCTTGCCTCAAAGTTGCGGTTAAATGTACGTAAAGACACACCGCCACTATTAGGGCTTTGACCCATGCCTATGCAAGGGCCGCAAGCACTTTCTAATATGCGCACGCCGGCGTTTATTAAATTTGTAAGTGCGCCGTTTTCACTAAGCATACTTAATACTTGCTTTGAGCCGGGTGCCAATGAAACGCTTACATCCGGGCTAACTGTTTTCCCTTTTAAAATTTCAGCCACAGTCATTAAATCTGTGTAGCTGGAGTTTGTGCAACTACCTATACAAACTTGGTCTACTTTTAAATTTGAAAGTGAGCTTACACTTTTAATGTTATCCGGGCTGTGAGGACATGCCGCAAGTGGCTTTAGTTTACTTAAATCTATATTTATTACTTCGTCGTACTCGGCATCATCATCAGGGGCAATATAAGTAAAGTCTTCTTGCCTTCCTTGCGCCTTTAAAAAAGCTTTTGTAACGTCGTCACTAGGGAAAATTGACGTTGTAGCACCAAGTTCAGCACCCATATTTGTAATTGTTGCACGCTGTGGCACGCTTAATGTGCTTACGCCTTCGCCTGCATATTCAATAATTTTGCCTACTCCGCCTTTTACTGTCATAACGCGCAAAACTTCTAAAATAACGTCTTTTGCGCTAACCATTGGGTTAAGTTTACCTGTTAAATTTACGCATGTAATTTTTGGGTATGGTATATAATAAAGCCCCCCACCCATTGCCACTGCAACGTCTAGCCCACCTGCGCCAATTGCTAAACTGCCAAGGCCTCCGGCAGTTGGTGTGTGGCTGTCTGAGCCAATAAGCGTTTTGCCGGGTTTTGCAAAACGTTCTAAGTGTACTTGGTGGCAAATGCCGTTACCCGGGCGAGAATATCTTACGCCTATTTTTTTTGCAATAGACTGAATAAACCTGTGGTCATCGGCGTTCATAAAACCATTTTGCAGCGTATTATGGTCAATATACGCTACAGATAGTTCTGTTTTAACTCTTGGTATTCCCATTGCTTCAAACTCTAAATACGCCATTGTTCCTGTTGCGTCTTGTGTTAAAGTTTGGTCAATACGCAAGCCAACATCTTGCCCTATTTCGGCAACACCATCCATCATATGTGCTGCTATAATTTTTTGAGCTATAGTCTTTCCCATATATAAGCACCCCATTTATTTATACTTTCAATATTATATAATACCTTTTTTAGCTTGTTATGTCAACAAAATACAATGCATAGCACAATGCCAAAAATAAACACTATGCATTATTAACTGTAGCTTAAATACAGCACTTTTTAT